>JBIKMD010000300.1:0-5862 GCA_044359465.1 Myxococcota bacterium | reverse complement strand
CTTTTTTAGGTGGAGGATCGAATTGCAGGGTGCCGTAGACGTTACGATGGTAAACCGCGCCGAGCTTGCTACCAACCGCGGCAGCAGCAGAAAAGATGTGTGTATTAATGATGCCAGCCTGAATCGCGCGGTCGATCTCAGGAACAGAAATTTCAGGCAGGCCTTTGGGTTTCTTCTCGTCTTCAAACACCGCTGCAGTGTCCGCGACGCCCGGGTCCGCGTCAACCTAAGCTGTGACTTGGCTGGAACCTGCCGAGCTGCGGCATCTGTCGTAGTTCTGTGGCGCAGAGGACTGCTAGCGGCCACTATTCCCCTCTCGGAGCGTTACAATGAGTGAGCTGTACCCTGCCGGACCCGCAAACGTCCCTGCGAATCTGACCGCGCCAACGCGGAGCTACAAACGGAAGACCTACATCGCCGTCGCCGCCATTCTGGGGTTCGTGTCGCTGTTCATGGGACTCGCGTTTTGGTTTTTGTTCAACGCGTATCGCCACTTTTCGAGCCTAGGGCATACGACAAACGCGTTTCTAGCAGTGGTGAGCGGTTCGGTTTCCCTGTTGCTCGGCGCGCTTCTGCTGTCTGCGATTGTCAGGCCGTTCAAGCGCGATCACAACACCGATACCTTTGAAGTCACCGCGCGAGACCAGCCACGCTTGTTTGCGTTCTTGCACCGGGTCGCCGATGAAGCAGGAGCGCCGCGCCCGAACCGCGTCTTTCTATCACACCGCGTGAATGCCGCGGTTTTCTACGATCTGTCGATTCTCAATTTGCTCATTCCGTCCAAGAAGAACCTCGAAATCGGGCTCGGGCTCGCGAACGTCCTGACGCTTGGCGAAATGAAGGCCGTCCTGGCGCACGAGTTCGGTCACTTTGCTCAGCGCAGCATGGCGATTGGTCGCTGGGTTTACACGGCACAGCAGATTGCCAGCTACATTGTTCACAAACGTGGACGGCTCGACAGCGCGCTGCGCTGGATCTCTGTTCAAGATCCCAGGCTGGCGTGGATTGGTTGGATCATGCGGCTCATCGTCTGGTCCTTGCGTTCTCTGCTCGACACCGCCTTTTCTTGGGTGGTGCTCGCGGAACGCGCACTCAGCCGCGAAATGGAGCTGCAGGCCGACCTCATAGCTGTGTCACTCAGCGGTAGTGATTCATTGATTCACGCCCTCCACCGGCTGGGCGCGGCTGACGATGCGCTCGAAGCAGCACTCGACGCGATGGGTAGTGAGCATGGCCACGGTCGCCTTGTGACCGACGTGTTTGCCATGCAGGAACGCGCACTTGGTCGTTTGCGGGAGGTGCTCGCAGACCCAGCGTACGGCAAGACCCCCGCCCTCGCTTCGACGCCTGCCGCGCACCGCTTGTTCAAGGCCGGACTCGCCGAGCCGCCGCGTATGTGGTCGAGCCATCCAACGAACGACGTGCGTGAAGAGAACGCCAAGCGTCACTACGTGCCCGCACCACTCGATGACCGCAGCGCGTGGTTGCTCTTCGACGAGCCCGAGGTGTTGCGTTTGAAGTTGACCCAGCAAATTTACGGCAAAGACTACGACGAGGCAAAAGTCGTCCCTCTCGAAAAAACCTTCGAAGAGATCGATCGTCGTTTTGGAAAAACCTACCTCGCCGGCGACTATCGCGGGGTCTATCGCGACCGCGCGGTCACCCGTTTTGCTGACAACCCGGAAGCCTTCTTTGCGGAAAACACCGAGGCCTCGCGCGAGGCGCTTGATGCGCTTTACCCAGAGTCGTTGAACGCCAACATGGAGCGCTTACGTACCCTCGAACGAGAAAAGAACGTGCTCCTTGGCATTCAACTCCGCCGCTTGGACATTGCTGGCGGCGTGCTCGAGTACCGCGGTGCCAAGCGAAAGCGCAGCGATCTGCCGCTGCTCATTGAAGAGGTAAAAGCCGAGCTCGACGCCCTTCAAGAAACGCTCGACGCGCATGAGAAGCGCTGCCGCGCGGTGCACCTCGCCATCGCACAATCGCGCGATCCTGCGTGGGCCAGCTATTTGCGCGGGCTCGCCAGAATGCTGCACTACGCTGAGCATCGTTTTCACGATCTTGCAGACGCGAACGGCGCCTACCACAATACCTTTGCGATCGTGACTGCGGACGGCCGCGTGAGCGCTGCTGAGCGCAAAAGACTCATCGCGTCAGCCAACGATCTTTACGAGACGCTGCGCGATATTCACGCAGAGGGACCTGAGGTCTTGCTGAACGATGGGCTCTCCGCAAGCGCAGAGATCCCGCATTGGCAAAACGAGCTTGCGGAGCTCAAGCTACCAGCGCCGCACGATCAAAACCTGCACCAATGGGTGGAGGTTTTAGACAGTTGGGTTCGCCCCACACTCGGGTCACTCTTTGTTCTGAAAGAGGCCGCGCTCGATCAACTCATCGCTGCTGAGAAGATAGTCGCTGACGCCTTCCGCAAGAACGAGCCGCTGCCGCCTGCACCAAAAACACCGGGAACACCGGGGAAATACGCAGGCTTTACGCGAGGCAGCGAACGCCCAAGGCAGCTCACGCTCGATTGGTGGGATCGTTTCATTGTGGCTGATGGACTAGTGCCCACCGTGGTACGCTTCGTCGTCGCTTTGGCGATTGTTGGCGGAGTGCTCTTTGCGGCAGGGCTCGGCCGCGACACCGATCTGTACGTCGTCAACGGTCTTGCCCGTCCTGTCGTGTTGACCCTGGGCAAACATAGAAGCTCCCTTCACGCTGGGCAGCACGCCAAGATCAGCCTCGAGCCCGGAGACATTCGTGTAGCCGCGGTGACCAACGAAGGAGAAGAAATAGAATCGTTCACCGAGCATCTGCGCGACGGTGGCTCCTACGTTTACAACATCGCAAACGCTACCGCGCTCATC
The DNA here is from genome assembly GCA_044359465.1 of Myxococcota bacterium. GTDB lineage: Bacteria > Myxococcota > JADLHZ01 > JADLHZ01 > JADLHZ01 > JADLHZ01. The sequence goes on along the minus strand of JBIKMD010000300.1, from coordinate 2,992 downwards.
CACAGCCGCCTGCACTACGGCAACAACAGCCTGAGCACGGAAAACAGCTTAGGCGCTGCCCGCTGGCTAGAGCATGACTCAAACTTTATGTTCGACGAGCCACCACGTTCGATCACAAGCAAGGACAAAGATCCGGTGCGTACGTGGCTGTACGCCACAGTCGGCGCAAACGAGACTGCCAACGCGCTTCCCGAGAAAGATAAGCTCAAAGTCGCTGCAGCACACTTCAGGTGGGATCCTTTGAATGTGGAGCAACTCGAAGAGTGGCTCGGCGTCGTGAGCGAAACCCAGGGGAAAACCATCCTACAGGAGCGCGTCGCCAGGAATCCCAAAGACGTTTGGGCGCTTCGTGCACTCCAAGACGCTGCATCGAACGAAGAGCACGCAACGTTATGCAGCGAACACAAAAAGAACGCAGAGGAGGCACCGAACGATCCTGACTGGCTCTACCTCAGCGCACGTTGTGATCGCGGCGCCAACGTTGCGGTCTACGCCAAGCTTGCTCAGCGCTTCCCGAGTCATCCCTGGATAGCTTACGCGTACGCTCAGGGGCTCGCGGCGCAAGGTGATCTGCGCAACGCGCAAGAGCCCATGAAAGTCGCAGCCGACGCGCTTGGCGGATCGTTCGTCCTCAGTCACGCGCGGCTCCTTCGGGTCATGTTCCCTCTCGACACGGCACCGGTCAAAGCGATCGAAGATCGCAGCATCAGACTCAAGAACTTTCTCGCCCTCGAGAAAGGTCAGGGGAACCCGCCCTATGCGGCGCTCGGCACCGGAGATCTCGCTCGGGCTACGCAGAAAGCCTCAACCATCAGTGAATCGCACCGGGGGTCATTCATTGCGCTCGTCGGCGCATCGGATGGCGCAACCAAAGCACAGGTCAATGATGCACTGGCCACCAAAGCGGCCGAAGGCGGTTATGCAGAAATCGCGCGTTATGCACTAGCACTCAGAGAGCACGCAACTAACGTGACACCGCCGGCGCACGCGCGAAGCGTACGTTTCTTGAATGCCGCACAAACGAGCGTCACTGAAGCAGAAGCGTTGCTCAATGGGCTCTCGATCGAAGAGCGTGGCCTCGCATACACAGCGGGCACAATATTGCTTGGCGAGCGCACGCCGGCCGAATGGCGCAGGCAGGCCAAGGCGCTGCTGTTCGTGGGCGAACGCCCGTACTTAAAGTAAGCGCGTTAAGCGCAGGTAGTGATTGCCTTAGCGTCATGCCAGCTTGTCGGCGGTAACAAAGCACACATCCCTCCGAACAACTGTTCGGAGGGATTGTTCCATGAGCCCCAAAGTCACCAAGCGTTCACCTGTAGATACTCGCATCGCTCGCGAAGTGGATGTTGATGTTGAGGCGCGCGAAAAAGCCAAAGCTAGCGAAAGCGAAGCAAGATCGGTCGAGGCAACCAAGCGCGTCGTGGACACAATCGCGCACGTAGGCGAAATCAAAGTTCAGCCAATTGAACAGCGCGCCGAAGCCAAAAGCGCATCACCAAGTGCGCTTAGCGCAGGCATTGCTCGCACTGCGAGTGCGCCGTCTCCTCCACTGACACTGTCTTTCGCATCCGGGACCAAACAAGAGCGGCTCAACGTGCTGCAGGAGCGCGGCTTCGAGGTAGACACCTCAGGATCGTCGCTATTGAACGACGGATGGCAAGCCGCAGCCAGCGGCAAGACTGTCTTTGGTGACGCCGCCGCCGCCATTCGCGGGGGAGATGGCTTCCTAGCGATCACGGACGCGCCAGGCGGGCAAAAGCAGTTTGCTCGCTTCGATAACAATGGAATGACGGCGCTCGGGAACATCAACAACACCGCGATTGCCGCTGTGAGTGGGTCTGGTTTTGTGGTCGCCGATGGCCAATCTTTTGAAGTGAAAATCCTCGACGGTCGCGGCTACAAGGGCAGGAGCGAAGGAAAGATTGAACGAATCGCACTGTCGCCAGACGGCACCTGCTTTGCACTCGTGCGCAATATCGGTGGAGCGCTAGCGCTCGTCGTGGGCGACATGAAGTCTGGGCACACCCTGTCCGAGACCAGCCTGAAGACGCTCCCTGAAGCCATCATCTTTGACAAAGACGGAGCCAACATCGCTGTCGTGGATGCTTCGGCAGAAGACCAACGAGAAGTCTCGCTCTTCGCGACGAACGGCGATCGCACGCGCCACGTCAAAGACAAAGACGGCAAGACGGTGCGCAAAACCGATGCAAGCGCACGCCTCGACTTGGGTGTGGTTGGCGCTGCGGCAGAATTACTGTGGAAAGGCGATCACGCCAAAGAGATGCGCAAGATTTCTGGCACGCCAGAAGCGCGCAACATTGGACGCCCGCAAGCGGCCGCACTCATGGATCACCCAGGACAGCAGCGTCCTATCGTTCTCGCGATCGATCATGAGGTGAGAGCGATGTCGAAGACACTGGCACAAAGAATTGCTGCCACCAGACAAGCGTACGTTCCGATGCTGGTCCTGGGTTCTGGTCCAGCCGAAGCCAACGTCGTGAGCAAGCTGGCGCAGCATCTCGATATGCAAGGCGTCGCCGTAGTGGGCGAGCATGAAACGATTGCCCCAGAGTGGGAAGCCATGTCGCTGTCGTATTTCGACCACATGGAGGGGCCACTGTCGCCAAAAGACATCGAAGACAGACGGGAAGGCGGCGGCAAAGAATTCGATAAAAAAATCGCTGTCATGCGCGCGACGAGCGTGAATGCCTACACCTCTGGCGCTCAGTTTCTGATGGGCCAGAAGGTCAAATCGGTCGCTGTTCCGATGGCGGGTGAGACCTGGCCAGGCGCCTTGAAAGTGACCTTCGAGAGCGGGCTGGAAGTGTTCACAGACGTGCTCCTCGACGGCTCCTCCGATACGCCGGAGGGCCTCGAACAAGCGGTGGCTCTGGCTCCGCGCAACCAAGATGGCTCCCTCAAACAGCCAAACCTCGTGCTGGTGGAAACGCCCGTCGAACAGGTGGTGTTGGACAACGAGCGGATCCCGGGA
>JBIKMD010000299.1:0-5865 GCA_044359465.1 Myxococcota bacterium | reverse complement strand
CGGACCAGTTTTCGTCTCGCTTCGATTTCGGTTCCGCTCAACATCGCAGAAGCGCAGGGTGTGGTGCTTCGTACCCTGCAGATGCAAACAAAGTTGATTCGAAAACGCTTGGTCGCCTACGGCCACGGCCACTCGGCTACAACTACGAGCTCGGCCGCCGGCCGCGACCACGTTGTCTCGTTCCACAACCGCAGCCTGAGCCAGCTCCAGATCCAACGGCTGAGCAGCGAGGCGGGCGCCGAAGCGAACTCAATCTCCGGACAATCATTAACTTAGCTAGCTCGGGCGTGCCCCAGAATTGGTGTTCGGCCTATTTCGGCCTGCTTTTGGGGTGAGCTTTGTTGTTAAAGCGTAGCGGTGCCAGGTGTGCCTTGTGCCCATTGAAGAACGGTCTCAATCGAAAAACCGTCGTCCAGCGTTTTGCCGTAGTGCACGTTCTCGATGCGCCCAGAGTTGAGCAAAAACTCGGCAGGCAGACCGAAAAAAGGCGAATCGAAGGCCAGCGGATTGTTGGGATACTGCACGACCGTTTTCACCACGTGGGGAATGTTGACCGCCGTGCGCAAGTCACCAGCAATGTGACTTTCAGCCCCGAAGACCTCGTAACTTTTGCGCTCTTTGTCGCAAACGATATCGAAGTGCGGTTTGAACCGAGTGATGTACTTGTCAATGCGCGCCTTGTCCGATGGAAACACGAGCACGACCCGCACGCCCGCGGCCTCAAGTCGGGCTTGCTCATTGCAGACCAGATGCACTCGGCTGTTGCAAAACGGGCATGCCGCGTAACGAAAGAGCCCAAGCCAGACTCGGCCCGGGAGGGCGCCAAGGTTCAGGGAGTCCCCCCTGATGTTGCTCAGCACGCAAACGGGCGCCTTCGCTCCCGGCACCAGACGTTTCGATTCTTTTGCCATGCGTAGAAGGATACCGGCGCGCACCGAGCACGCAACCCAGGAGCTCAGCCTAGCTGGAATAGATGGAATGTCATGAAGACTAGCGGTGCGCTTTGAAGGTGCCAGTCATCGGACGGCCCACGAAGAAGTTGGTCGTACCACTGATCGTCCCGTCGTCGAGGAGATCGGCTTTCGTGGCAGGTGCTCGCGTGTCTTTGGCCGTCGAGATCTGCGTGAAGTCGACCAGGTTCCAAGTGAGCGGAACCTTGTCGATCTCATCCGCAATCAGCTTGCCCACCGCGTTTGCGATGATGCCGCATACCGAGTTCCACCATGAGAGATGACACGTGCTGCCGTTGGTCACGTCGCACGCAATGTCATCTGCTATCTCGCCGAGCGCGGGGCAGTTCACCATGGCGACCACGAGCTCTTCGACGTTGCGCGCACGTCCGTTCGAAGAAATGTTGATGATGAGGTCGACGAGCACAGAGACGAACTTGCGCATGTCGAGCTCTGCTTCACGGTTCGAGAAGGTAACAGTGACATTCTCGATCTTTCCGGTGAACGGTTTGGCCGTGGCACGCGCCGTCACGTCGGAGCCCAGGTTGGGCGAGAGTTGAATGTCCACACGCGCACACGCGGGCCATTGTGGATCGCTCTGCCGCCGCGGACAGAAAGATGCGATCTTCACCTGCACGTTGTCCCACACTTCTTCGCCCATGAGCACCGGGGAGCCTGGCGTTTGCTGCTTGAGCTCCATGCGGCCAAAGATATTCACATCGCTGAGCGCAGTGTAGAGATCATTGAGCGCCGTTGCGAGCTTGGGAATCCAGTCTGGCACGTACGCTTTGATGAGCTCGGTGAGCATCAGTTCGAGAATCGGACCAAAAATAGGAATGTCGACCGGCAGCTTGCCTTGCAGCACTGTGTCGATGGTGCCCACGGGACCCGCAAGCCCCTTAAGGAAACCCAGCGTCTCACCAAAATCGAAGACGTACGCCGTGTACCAGTAACCGCTCACGTCCAGCTGCGATCCCGGCGCCACACATTGCGGACCCGTGCAGCCGTACTCACAAATGTTGTTCTCGTTGCAGGTGTAATCCGCGGGGCAATCTTCGTTGTGACCCGTGCGGCAACGGCGCGAGCCCACGGTGCAAATGCCTTCCGTGCACACTTCGCCCGGCTGACAATCACTCGTGAAGGTACAGGTGGTATTCTCGGGAACGTTTTCTGCAACGATGACTTCGAGCTTGGCTTCGTTCAGGCCGGGCGATGTAGCGCGCAATTGATACGACGTGGTTGCAGAGCCGCCATTGAACTCGAAACGTGCGACGCCAGAACCATCGGTCCACTCGACGGTATAACCCACGAAGGTCGCGCCAAAATCACTACGCCCAAGGAGCTCGACGTTGACTTCCACGCCGCTCACGGGCGCGCCGCGTTGGTTCTTTGCTGTCACGCGCAAAACGTCTACGCCGTTGGTACGGATCAAATGTGGCTTCTTGCCACCCCACTCTAGCTTCACGGTGTCTTTAGCGACGACGATCGTGAAGTTGATGGTAGGCGCCGTGCCCGCTTTGGCGCGGATGATGACGGTCGAGTTCTCCTCACTCACCGTGTGATACGGAATCTTCAAGAACCCCTGCTCGTTCGTTTTATAAGTGCCAGTTCTCAGCTCGCCTTTGGCTTCACCGGCGAACTGCACATCCACGTCGATGTCCGCAGCCGGTCCCACTTCTAAATAGGTGGCCACCAAATTGAGCGTGATGTCCGAGTTCTTGTCGGCATCCATTTTCGCGCTGCCAACGGGCCTGAGCACGAGGGTGCCTTTTTGACCCTGGGGCTCAACTGGCTGCTGCTCCTCTGCCGGCGGCGGACATCCCATGCTCAGGACGGCGGCAAAAACGAACGTGAGTCGGCCCAAAGATCGCATCAGTGCTGCGTTATCGGGAGGAGGCACAACAGTGGTGTGTTTTTGTGCCGTCATGCGCGGCCCCAAACAAAAGAAAAACGCAACCTCTGCAACCACTTAGAGCACAACATCAAGACACTCGAATCAACGCAGGCTCACTCGGCTCCACGAGAATGCCTTCAGCGAGCGTCAGCTCGCGGTCGTCCAGCGCGCTCAGCCGAAAACGCGAAAACAACTGACGCATCGCCGTAAGCCCTTCCAAGGTAGCGAGATGTTTCCCCAGGCAAACATGCACACCAGTGCCGAATGCCACGAGCTTCTGCGCTGCGGCCGCGCAGCGAAAGCGCTCGGGGTCGAAACGACGAGGATCGCCCCACTCGAGCGGGTTGCGCTGAATGGCATAAGGCACACCAATGAACATGGTGCCGCGAGGAATACGCTCGCCAGCAATCTCAGTGTCTACCAGTGCATGGCGCGCAAGAAACGCTGCGGTTGGGTAGAGCCGAAGCGATTCCTGCCACACCCGATGGCATGGCTCAGGGTCGGTGATCTGCCACTGCGGACGTCGCGCGAGTGCGTGAAACATGAACGTCAGCAAGTTGGCCGTGGTGATATGCCCCGCAAGCAACACATCACAGACCTCATCGATGAGCTCAGTGTGGGTGAGCCCCCGCTGCCCGTTGTCCACACGCGCAGCACGCAGTGCATCCAAAAAAGGCGAATCGGATTCACGCAAGATCGCCGCTGCAATGCTTCGAATGTAAGCGATGCGTTGCGCAAACGGGCCGCGCGTGTCTCTGCGCCGCCACGGCTGAAAGACACCACGATACATGTAGCGTCCGCTCTCCGTCACCGCTACGTCGAGGGTTCGAGCCACGGACTCTGGCAGCGTCATATCGAACATCGTTCGGCACAAGATCCGCAGGGTTAGCGCATGCATGTGCGGCCGCAGATCGAACGCTGCCGCGCGCGGAAACGCGTCGCCAACGCGTTCGACTTCTTCTTCGACAACTGCCGCAAGCAACTTGACGGACTTGGGAACGAAGGCGTGATTGATTGCCGCACGCAGCTCTTTGTGTTTCTGACCGCGCTCCGTCAGCACGGAGCTCCCTAGCAAACGCGCCACCTCATCGAACTCGAAGCCACGCTCAAAGTCTTTGCTGCGCAGGACCTCGTTCATCACGCTCGCGTGACCTACCGCTACGAGCGAATGAAAGGGTGCCACCTTGTTCAGAAGAGGAAGGCCCAAATAACCGAGCGGCACTCTGCACGCCGCGTAGCGCCCACCGTCAGTCGCCTGCTGCGAAAAACGAATCGGACTTTGCATGAGGCGCCCGAGTAAGAGCGGCGTTTCGAAAACTGAGGCCTGACGCCAAGCCGAGAACGAGACCATATGTGTGTATCGATCACCAGGACAAAGCGGTGCCTTTTGACGCCTGCCTTTTGTCTGCTCCCCGGGCGCCCACACGGTCCTGTAGATTTTTTAGCGTACTTGGCGCACACCAAAGTCATGAGATCACTGTTGCTAGCGAGCGCGCTCCTACTCGTAGGGTGCGAGAAGAAAGCCGAAACGCCAGTGGCTGCCGGACCCAACGCAGACCGCGGCAAACAGGCCTACATGACCCACTGCATTGCGTGTCATTCGGCTGATCCAAGCAAAGACGGCACGCTTGGCCCAGCGGTCAAAGGCTCATCAAAGGAGCTCATCACCGCGCGCGTGCTCAAAGGCGAGTACCCGCCGGGCTACAAACCCAAACGTGACAGCAAGCTCATGGTCGCACTGCCTCACGTCGAAAAATCGATCGACGATCTCTACGAGTACCTAAAGTAGACGGCGCCGCAGGATCACACCAAGAAGCCGAGCTTGCGGGCGATGTTGGTGCCAGCAAAGATCACGCTGAAATAACGCACAACAAAGGTGAGGATCGCAAAAAACACGATCGCCACGTAGCGGCCTTGGGGCTTGTACAAGTACGAAATGAACACCACCGTCAGGAGCACGGGAGGCAGCGCCAGCCAGGGAATTTGCAGTGCATCTGCACGCAACGTCGCAAGCTGCGACAGCTCGGTCGTCCCATACCGCAGCGCAAACGCGGCCGTCGTAGCGATGAGCAGCGCAGACCACAAACGTGCACCAGGCCGCGCCAGCGCAGCGACGAGCATACATTCCAGCGCGAGCCACGCCGTGGCCAGATCATTCGCAGCCGCGAGCAACATCGCCGCAACGGTGCACAGGAAGAGCTGCGGCTGCTCATGTGCCATGGTCGCTCGCAACGCTGCGACCGCAGAGATCACGATCAAACCTTTGGCGATCCACCCAGGCACATCAGCCGACAAGTGCCGCGAGAGCACTTCCGCGCCGGCGTGCGGGAAGTTGTACCACAGCAGAAAACCGGCGAGCGCGAGCGCGATTCCGGCCGTCGCTCGGGCAAACTTCTCAGCAGCGGCGCGATTCACGAACTGTACGATCAGCCGCAACGCCAGCCCGAGCACGAGCAAAAACTCCGCAGACAGATTCCACATGTACTCGGGCGTGATGAAGTACGTCATGACGCGGCGAGCTCAGCGGCGAGAATGAAGACAGCGAGCAAAATCCCGTTGGCAAGGGTGAGTTCAGAGAAGCGCGGCGCAAGCACACAAGCACTCGCCGCGCCTGCGAGCACAACTCTACGCAGCCATACCAAAAAACGAGGCGCCGTGAGCCGACGTTTGCGACTAAGCAGACCTGCCAGAATCAACATGGCCGCAATGCCAGTCATCGCGGCAAAGTCGGTGAGCATCGCCTGACCGATTTGTGCCAACATTAGGAGCAAACTCCAGCAGCACGCCGCCGCATCAATCGCTCTGCCGCAGATAGAAAACGACGCCGAGCGTAGTGGCGATCACTAGGTAGCTCAGCTCGAGCATGAACATTTTGACTGCCCCGCCACGAAAGAACGCACCACTCGCCGCGAGAATCGGCACGAGCAACACGGCAAGCGCGAGGACACTGGGAAGGGGAAAGCGCTTCATGGCTCAGTCGAGCGCAGTCGCGAGCACTTTATCAATGTGCGCCGCGGGCAC
>JBIKMD010000298.1:0-5866 GCA_044359465.1 Myxococcota bacterium | reverse complement strand
ACGCGCGATTCGGCATCTGTTCGCGCCTCTGAGCCTTCGGGGCCAAGATCGAGTGCGCTCCTAAAAGTCTGTTGCACGCGCGGCCAATGCAGCTCGGCGTCGTGGTTCCCGATCACGAAGACAGCACGGTGCCCATCTTTGACCCACTTGGAGATAGCGTTCATGAAGACCGGATGGTCTTTGATGATCAACGTCATCTTGTAGACGCTCATCCATTCTTCGCTGCCGAGACCGCGCAGGCGCGCAAGCCAATCGACCTCGCCCGGTGGCGCATCCGTCGGAAACTTGGTGATGCAGTCAAAGTCGAAGATGTCGCCGTTGAGCACGAGCTCGCTAGGGCTACCTTGTGTCTGCGTATGCACGTGGTCGCACAAACGCGCGATGTCATCGTCAAAGAAAAAGCGAGGCTGCTTGTAGGACAACCAATGCGGGCGCTTTGGCTCCTGCGCAAAAGCGTCACTCAGATGCAGATCGCTAACGACGACTGTGTGCACGCCAAATCCTCTCACAAAGCGCAGCGTCTGACGAAGAATCGGCGCACGGAATTCACACCAGAATCGACTTCGAAATCAAAAAGGGACACCTGCGCGCTTGACACAAAGCGCAAGCATCGATAGTACGCCACCCGCTCGTTACCGGTGCGGGAATAACTCAGCGGTAGAGTGCAACCTTGCCAAGGTTGAAGTCGAGGGTTCGAATCCCTTTTCCCGCTCCATTTTTTCCTTCTTACGGGTGAGTCCTATCATGGAGCGCTTAGCGCAGGACACCTTCTCTGCGATGCGCCTCGAAATGGTGCGCACCCTCGGCTCCATGCGCGGCCTGCTCGTTCTTCTCCTTTACATCTCGGCTTCCGGTCTCACCGGCGCGTTTTACGTGTTCGCTGTGCGGGCGCTCGAAGAAAAAGCGATTGAGCTGGTTGCGCAAAACGGCGGCGCCGGGGCGGCTGGGCGCGATGCGGTGGACATCAGCAAGGTGCCCGCTTACCAAAGCATGATCGATTCGTTCGCGGGTGACGACAAGGCCAAGGCCGAGTTGTGGAAGAACACGCCGCCCATCGTCATGGTGAGCTTCTGGCTCGCGCTCGCGTTTTTGCCCTTCTTGGTCATGGTCACAGCCCACGATGTGCTCGCGAGAGACAACGAGCTTAGGACTTTGAGGTTTGTCAGACCGCGAACCTCAATGGTTGCCTGGGTGTTTGGAAAATTCATCGCCCAAACGACCTTGATCTTCTTGGTCACCGTACTGAGTGGTCTCGTCATCTACGCGATTGGCGTCATCAAGCTCGAGTCGTTCGAAGCGGTGGCGGGCGGCCTTGCGTTTGCCAACATGTGGTGGCGCGTACTGGTGTTCGAAGTGGGCTTCCTTGGGGTGATGTTCGTCATCTCCGCAGCGGTTCGCAGCTCGTTCACCGCCCTCATCGTATCTGCGTTCTCGCTCTTCGTGCTGTGGATTTTGCAGTTCTTTTCGTACTGGAAAGAAGGCGAAGTGCTGAAGCCAGGCGGCTACATCGCGTACATCTCGCCGTTTTTCCACAAAGACGGACTCTGGCATCCACCAGACCAAGCGCTTGCGATTTCGCTAGGCGCTTATGTTGCTTTCGCCGCGCTCGGCGTGGCGCTCAGCATCTTCTGGCTCCAGAAGCGTGAGATCTAATGAGCACCATCGTCGTCAATAACGTCCGCAAGCGCTTTGGCGCGACCGAAGCGTTGCGTGGTGTATCACTGACAGTGCCAGAGAAGAGCGTGTTCGGCTTGATCGGTCCAAACGGCGCCGGCAAGACCACGTTGTTCTCGTTGCTGCTCGGTTATCTGGAGCCTACGTCTGGTTCAATCGATGTGCTCGGCGTGGCACCAAACGCGTTGCACACGCGCCAAGGTCAGATCGCCGCACTTCCGCAAGATTCGCAGCTCCCGCCCACGATTTCCGTCGGTCAAGCGCTCTCCTATTTTGGTCGCATCAGCGGCCTGCGCGGCGCCTCGCTCGACAAAGAGATCGATCGCGTGCTCGAGCTAGTCGACCTCAAACAATGGCGTCAGGCGAAGATTCGCCAGCTCTCGCACGGTATGGCCAAACGCGTGGGCATTGCGCAGACGCTCATTGGTGATCCAAAACTGATCGTTTTGGACGAACCCACCGCGGGTCTCGATCCGAAGCATGCGTATCAACTGATCAACCTATTCAAGACGATTGCCGAAAAGACCACGGTGCTGATTAGCTCGCACAACTTAGCGGAGCTCGAGCATCTGTGTGACAACGCTGCCATCCTAGTGCGCGGCGAAGTGGTGCGTGAAGGCACCATGAACAACATCCGCCGTGCTGACGTGGAAGTGCGCGTCACGCTGGGTGAAGGCAAAGAGCCAAACCTCTCCTCGCTGCAAGCAGCGCTTGGAGACGCGCGCATGGACTTTGTGGCAGCGAGCCGCATGCTCACGTTGCGTTTTGCTGATTCGGCCAGCGCCAATGGCGATACGCTCACCACCAAAGCGCTGAGCGTGCTCATTGGCGAAGGGCTGACGATTCGCTCTGTGGAGCGTGGTCAATCCTTGCTTTCGACCTACCTCGAACTGTCCTGACATCAGCGCCTACGCTAACGACTTCGCACCCAACAACCTTCATTCTTGCAGCCACGGAATCAGCGCCACGCGAATGGTATCCAGCGCCTCGGCTGCACCAACCGTGCTCGCAACAATGGCGATTGTGCCGGCGCCGGATTTGCAACCACTGCCCGCATCGCATCGCACGTGGCCAGAGACGCTGTAACAGCCATCACCCGGGCCAAAGGGATACGACTGCGTGGCGGAGCTCACTAAATGCTCCCAGGTTTCTTCGCAGGGCTCGGCGACGAATGCCTCTGAGGCACGCAGCGTCGCCCAAGTGGGGTGCGAGGGAGCAAAAGCGCCCCGTTCGAGCATGGCAGGTCCAATCGCAACAAAGGCCTTCGCTAAAGCGAGCTTCGACTCCAGCGCGGGAAACGCCAAATCGATCTGACGGACCAGCGCGACCAAGACGCGATCGGGTTCGTCCTCGAGCAGAAGGCAATCGAGCAAGGCTGGCTTGAAGCTCATGCTCTCCACTAACGGACTATCGCCTCGGGACCCATGGCAGTGATGCCCGTGTGGCCGTCCATCACCGTCCGAAACGACTGTGTGGCGAGCCGCACCAACGAGGCGCGTGCCATCACGGGATCGTCAGAGTAGCCGTCATCGATGGGCGCGAGCGCGCCCGTGCGAGCCATGGCGGCGTCGCCTCCAAAGAGCACGTCTTCAAAGAGAAACGCGGTGCTTCCCGGCGTGTGTCCGGGCAGAGCGATCGCACTAAACACACGATTGCCCAAGATGAGTCGCTCCCCGTCAGCGACTGGGCGCACGTTGTCAGGCATGGGCGGAAGGTTGTCCGCACGCCGTTTCGTTCGCGCTGCGCGCGCTGAATCGCGCCTTGGTGCTGGGTCTCACCGCGCATGCGTCTAATGTCTTCGGCACCCACGTAGACTGGAACGCTCGCGAAGGTATGCGCGGCAGCGTAGTGGTCGTGGTGTGCGTGCGTCACGAGCACCGCGACGACTGGGCGCTGCGCGGCGAGCTCGCGGAGGAACGCACCGTCTGACTGTTCTCCAGTATCCACCAGCACCACACCTCCGTCGACCGGCACGATGTAAAAGAACCCGTCTGCAACGCGTCCACCCACAATTCCGTGCGGGCCACGAACGCGCGTCGAGCACGCGCCTAGGGCAATCAGCAGGAAGGCAAACAAACAACGCCTCATGCTGCTTAGAACCTTCGCGCTCTCAACTACCGACACACAAAGCTTCATGATTACATTAACTGTAAAGACAAAGCGCAAAAAGACGAAAAAAAGAGATCATTTTATGTCCATTTCAACGCCTAGTCCGAAAGGACGGTAGTATTGAAGCTATGAGGTTCGTTGCCGCTGCATTGATCGGCGCTGCGCTCTGCAGCTGCGAGGGTGTGTTCAAGGCGCCGCCCGAAGTGACTAGGCGAGCCAGCGCCATCGTCGATTGCGCTAGTGCGCCGCCAACCACTGGAGAACAGCCGCTGCTGCGTTTGAGCGCGGAACAGTACCGCGAAACCATTCGCGATTTGTTTGGCCCGCAACTCGGCGTGACCTTGGCCGCGGCCTCTACGTTTCCTGAATCGCAGATTGAGATTGGCTTCAGCTCGGATGCCGACGCCAATTTGGTAAATACCACGACTGCGAACGCCATTGAAGACAACGCTGAACAGCTTGCAGACTGGGTACTAGCGAACGGCGACACCGCCATCCCTCAAGCGATGGAATCTTGCGTCACTCAGGCGCCAACCGATGCCGCGATAGATGCGTGCATCACGCCTTTCATCGCTCGGATTGTTCCACTCGCCTACCGACGCGCCGCTAGCGCTGCAGAGCTGGCGAAAGTGCGCCAAGTTTACGACGCGCTTCGCCCCACCCAAGGCGCACGCGTAGGCTTTGCGGCGGTCATGCAGCTGCTGCTGCAAGCGCCTGCCTTGCTCTACCGCGTCGAACGGGGAGCCGCAGCCGGCGGGGGCTTGATTCCACTCACTGGCGAAGAACGTGCGGTGCGGCTCAGCTATCTCTTCTGGAGCTCGATGCCAGACGCAACGTTGAGCTCAGCCGCTGCGAGCGGTGGTCTCGATACAACAGAAGGTGTTGCAGCGCAGGCGAGACGCCTGGTGAATGATGAACGCAGCTTGGTGCGGCTCGCGCAATTTCACCGCGACTGGATGCAAGTGTACAAGCTGGAGACAGCAGCCAAAGACGCGCTGGTGTTTCCCGACTACGACGCGGCACTGCGTTCGAGCGCACTCGAAGAACCAGGCAAGCTCGTCGCCGATGTCATCAAAAACGGCGACGGAAAGCTCCGGACACTACTGACCACACACCGCATTCCCGTCGATGCACGGCTCGCTTCGCACTACGGCGTCAGCCCTGGAGTGATTGAAGTGCCAAACCGCTTTGGCCTGCTCACGCTTGCGAGCACCATGATCGCACAAGGCGGCACTTCGAACAGCTCGCCCATCCATCGCGGCGCATTCATTCGTCGCCAGTTCTTGTGTTCACCACCGCCAGCAATCCCAGGCGACATCTCGGTAGCCGAGTTCAACGCCAGCGTCTCGCACTTAGCGACCGCGCGCGAACGCTTGCAACCACTCACCGAACGCTCGCAGTGCGCTGGCTGCCACACACAGATCAATCCTTTTGGCCTTGCGCTCGAACAGTACGATGGCATCGGCAAATACCGAGAAACAGAGAATGGACAAACCATCGACACCTCAGGTGCGCTCTCGCTCGGCGACCTGCAAGGCAGTTTCACCACCCCCGAGGAATTCACGACTATGCTCGCCAATAGCAGCACGGTGCGCGCTTGTTATGCGACGCAGTGGTTTCGTGCAGCGTTCGGTCGCAACGAAACACCCGCCGACCGCTGCGATCTAGAACGCGTGATTGAACGCTTTGAAGCAAGCGATGGAGACATCAAGGAGCTGATGCTCGCGATCAGCCAAACCACCGCATTCCTGAATCGACAAGGAGGCGAGCAATGAGCACAAGGCGCCAATTTCTCACTGGCCTTGGAGGCATCACACTTGCGCTCCCCCTCCTGGAGAAGCTCAGCGGCAAAGCCTGGGCGCAGGCGGCGAACCCCACACTCAAACGCGTCATTGCGGTCACGTATCAAATGGGTGTGGCCAGCATGAGCTTCAAGCCGTCTGCGGCTGGAACAGCGTTCACGCTGCCTTTTTGCACAGCGCCACTGCAGCCGCACATCCCCAAATGTTTATTCGTCACCGCGCTCGATTATCGCATGATGAATCTGCGCACGGATCACTACTGGGGCCATCCAGCCAAGACG
>JBIKMD010000297.1:0-5878 GCA_044359465.1 Myxococcota bacterium | reverse complement strand
CACTTGGCGGTATGGGTGATATCACCACCCTTCTTGCTCCGCTCGTCACACCCGTTGCGCAAGGCATTGGGCAGAACATGCGCCTCGTCGTACTCGAAGTGTCTTGGCCGGAAGGAAAAAAAGCGCGCGGCTCGTTCAAAGTGAATGCAATCGTCACGTCCAAAGCGTTGAAACAAACAGTGGCGGCACCTGCCGGTGCACCGGGCACCCCGGGAGCACCAGGCGTGGGCGCCGCCAGTGGACGAAGGACACCATGAAGCAGCGCGGGTTCTCATTGATGGAAGTCATGATCGCTGTGGCGATTGTCGCGTTCATCACTGCGATCCTGGGCGGATCCATGGTCCGGCAAATGGAAGCCAAAGAGATGCTCGATACCTATTCCGAGCGGCAGAACACCGCGAGGATTGCGCTTCTGCGCATCGCGCGCGAGATCTCAATGGCCTACCTGTCCAAGCACTACAACTGCGCCGAGCGCCGCACCCAAACCCTGTTCAAAGGCAAAAACGGTACCCGCGAGCCACTGCTCTTCACCTCTTTTGCGCACTATCGGTGGCGCAAAGACGTACATGAAAGCGATCAAAACGAGATCAGCTACTACATCGACAATGATCCAGTCCTAAGCGGTAAAAAAGCGCTCTTTCGCCGTGAATCGCGTCGTATCACCGAAGATCCCGGTGAAACAGGCGTTGAGTACGTGCTCGCCCACGATATCGAAGGGCTCGACGTGAGCTTCTACAACGCAGACACCGACGCGTGGGAAGACGAGTGGGACACCACGCGGTCAGAGAAAAAATTTCGCCTCCCCATGTTCGTGAAGCTCGAGCTCACCCTGCCCATGCCTAACGGTCAAAAGCCGCAAACCTTCACCACCCAGTCGCGCATCATGCTGCAAGAAGCGCTCAGCTTTGGACCAAACATATGTCTAAACTGAAACAAAACCGCGGCGTGGCACTGCTGACCGTCCTCACTTCTCTCGCGATCCTCACGATCATCGCGACGGACATTCAGTACAACGCACGCGTAGATGCGCAGCTCGCGGAGAATGCACGTGACGAGCTCATCGCGTATTACAACGCCAAGAACGCACTCGAAATCGAGCTTGGCATTCTGCGTGCACTTCGCCAGGCGCAAGCGCAGCTCAAACAATTCTTGCCAAACGTTCCTGTTTCCAACGTCGCGAGCATGATCCCCGCTGAGTGCGGGATGCTTGGCGCACTCATCACCTTGAACAACGATGAGCCACTACCAATGCAAGGCGAATGCATTGCCAAAGCAGTGCCTGAAAAGGGCAAGATCGACATCAACCGCCTCGGCAACGTCAGCGACAAATTCCGCGTGCGCAATTTGCTGCTCGGGCGCTTGATGGATCCACGTTTCGACAAATACTGGGAAGAAGAGCACGGCAACGGTGAACGCGTCAGTCGCGATGAACTTGCGGGTTTCATCACCGACTATGTGGACCTGGATACAACGCGCGAGGGCAGCACGAGCGGCGACGAAGACGACAACTACGCACGCATGCGTGACCGCTACAAAGTGAAGAACGCGCCCTTCGATTCGATCGCCGAATTGCAGATGGTCTTCGGCATCGACGATGAGCTGTTCGCCGAGCTCGAGCAAGGTCTCACGGTCTACCAGGTGGGCGGCATCTCGCTCTCCTCGGCTGATCTCCCCACGATTGCCGCGGTCATTCGCCAGGCCGCGGTGAATCCGAACGACCTCGCGCTCTTTGGCCCGGGCATGGAGCTGCTCCTGCGGCAAATTCTCGAGCTGCGCGCCCTGCCGCTTGGCGCCGGCATCTTGAACGCACAAACGCTCGCGACCATTGCGGCCAGCGTAGGTATCAACCTCGATCAACAAAAGCTGAAGGATTTCATCGACGACAACGCCGCGCTCGATTGGTACACCATTCAGGCGACTGGTCAGATGAACGCCGTAGAAAAGCGCATCACCGCAACCTACAACCTAGTGACCAATCAAATGGTCTACTTTCGAGAAGAATAGGGTCGTTTAATGGCTCACACAGTCATCGGCATCGACGCATCAGCGAGCGGCATCAAAACAGCCGTGCTCGAGGCTTCGTTGCGATCGCTAGAGTTCAAGCGCGCTGCCACACACGCCTTTGAATCCGTGACGGACACGGAAGTAGTGGATGAGGCTCCCCTCTCTCCTACGGCCATGACGGCGCGTGCGGCCATTCGCGCAATCAAAGAGGAAGGGGCCAGCGGGGCCGATCCTTACATCGCCTTCGATGGCCAACGTACCTCGACACGCGTCATGCGCTTTCCCATAGGCGACCTGCGTAAAGTGGAGGCCGTGCTCGAACCTGAGCTCGAAGATCAATTGCCGCGTCCACTCGAAGAAATCGCCTACGCCTTCACGCCGCTCTTGGTTAGCAAAGACAAATGCGAGCTGCTCGTCGCGACAGTCGATCGTGTCGAGCTGCGAACCTTGATTACCGAGCTCGCCGAGGCGCGCTGTGCACCACGCGCTGTGCTTGCAGAATCTCTCTCGCTGCTGTCGCTGGCGTCTGGGATTGGTCTACCCGAAGCACAAACCGGCACCATCATCGACATGGGCCATACCAAGGCGCATGTGGTGCACTTCGCGCAAGGAAAGCCCTTGTTTGCGCGCACCGTCCGCGAAGGCGGACACAAGCTCGACCAGGCCATCGCACGCACGCTCTCCATTCCAGAGGCAGAGGCCCGCATGGAAAAAGAGCGCTCAGTTTTGTGCTTACCACACGAACAACCAGACACGGACAGAGAGAAACAAATTTCTGCCGCCATCATTGCGGCCCTGCGCCCGCTGGTGATCGCAGTGAAACAAACGCTGCATCTGCACCGCGAACAGCTCGAGGGTGCCAAAGTGTACTTGACGGGCGGCGCCTCGCAGCTTGGCGGTTTGCTCTCGCATTTGTCGCTCGAGCTCGGCGTGAAGGTGGAGCTGCTTCCTCTTCCCGCTGCGTTGCAAAACGTACCCCAAGCACACCGCTACGCGCTGGCATACGGGCTGGCCGCCACCGGCACAGCGCCTGTCCGCGTACCCAAGCTAGATTTCCGTCGTGGTGAGTTTAGCTTCCGCGGCGATTTGAGCAATCTGAGCGCCGAAAGTGGAAAGCTCGGCTGGGTCGCGGCCGCCATCGTCGCCCTCGCGATCATCAGCGGCGTTTCACGCTACTTCGTGCTCAGCGCCGACGAGAAGAAGATCGACGAGACCCTCAAGGTCGTCACCAAACAAATGATGAACCGCGAGATCAACAATTTCCCCCAAGCCATGGCCGCGCTCAAGCAGTCGATCACACCAGACAAAGGGCCTATGCCCAAGTACTCGGCGCTCGACTATTTCGCGGTGGTGTCGCAGCGCATCCCCGCTTCCATCGATGTCAAAGCGAACGAAATGGACTTTCGTCAAGACAAGATCTTGATGAAGGGCACCGCCGGCTCTGTGACGATTGCACAAGATCTCACCGACGCGCTCAAGGGCCACGAGTGTTTCAAAGACGTCAAGCTATCAAACACCCGTAAGGCGTCTGATGGCGTCCGGACCGAGTTCAACGTCACCATCGAATTGAGCTGTGAAAAGTAATGGAAAAACTAAAAGCAGACCTTAAAGAGACAATCGCCAAGGTGACAGAGGCCTATTCGCGACTCAGCGAAAAGGAAAAGACGATAGCGCTAGGCATCATCACCGTAGTGATAACGCTGACCGTCGTCGGAACGACTTGGTCGATGATGAAAGCGATCGATCGCACCAGCAAACAGATCGCAGTCAAGAGCGAGCAGCTGCGTGAGATCATTGGAATGCGTGACGTCTTTCGCCGCGCCAAAGATCAAACGGATGCATTCAAAGCCCGCCTGCAGCAAAACGATCTGCGCCTAGTGGCCCTTGTCGAAGAAGAAGCCAAGAAGCTCGGTATCGAAGTAGACAAGGTGCAACCCAACTCCGACACCGATGCGGGCGCGAGTGGCATCAAAGTGCAAACGGTGGACTTCCGAGTGAACAAGCTCACGGGGTCAAAAATTACGGACTTGATGCAGCGCTTAGAAGAACAAGCAAAACCTGTTCGCATTCTGCGCCTGCGCATTTCGTCACGCTTCGATGAAAAAGATTTGGTCGACGCCGAGCTGACGGTGGCCACTTACAAAGTTGCGGGCTGATCATGTCACCACGCGCTAACAAAATTCTGAAGTACGTTGGCTACGGCGCATTCTTCTTTTTCGCCACCCTCCTCTTCGTCTATTCGACGTTCCCGCTAGAAGCGGTGCAGGGCCGGATCAACAAACTGGTGCAACAACAGGTCCCGAGTCTCACAATCGCTTTTGACCGCGCGAGCCCTTACCGGCTCAGCGGCTTAGAAGTGGATGACCTCGCGCTCACCTTTCAAGGCGCGGGCCCTAACGACGCTGCGACCACCATCAGGCTCGACCACGTCAAAGCGCGCATCAACCTGCTGCCCTTGCTCCGAAAGACCTACGAAGTGTCGTACGATGTGACCCTCGGCGATGCGAACATTGCCGGTGTGGCCAAGACTGGCGGCGAGCAGCATGCCCTCGTGCTGGACATGAAAGATCTCGACCTGGGGAAGCTGCCAGCCGCGGTCTACAAAATGATGGGAGATACGCGGACGATGGGCGTTGGCAATGCCAACATCGACGTCAGCCTAGACCTGGCCGACCCCAAAAAGAGCAACGGCAAAGGCACGCTAGAGCTCAAGAAAGCCGGTGTTGCGGCCATTACGCTCAAGAACGTGCATCCCATGATGCCGGGCGACTTGAGTCTCCCCGCGATCGACCTTGGCGCCATCGATCTCAGCTTCGAGATCAAAGACGGCAACGTGCAGCTCAAGAAGTTTCAGAGCGTAGGTGCCGATTTGTCCACGCGCGTGACCGGAGAAATCCAACTCCGCAAGCAGCTCATGACCTCGGGCCTCAACCTCGTCGTAGAGTACAAAGTAAACGAAGCCTTCGTTCAGAAGAATCCCAAGCTCGCCATCTTGGCAGCGGGCAAAAAGAACGGCGATGGGTTTGCGACAGTGCGCCTCACGGGAACGTTGGCGTCACCCGTTCCTGCCATGTGACGATCACGGGCCTATGTTGTTCTTGGATTTCGCAAACTGAGACAGTGAGAGCAGCGCTGGGGTGGGTTGCAGGCTCTGATAGGTCGAGCTCGGGTCGATCAAGGTATACTCGTTGCTCACGCCTGGCGCCTCGATCGCCCACGGCATGAATCCCCAGTAGTCGCCGGCATATGCTTTCTGCAGCATGGCCACCAAGGCCGTGTTTTGAAGCGTTGTATTGCGCGTGTGCGAGGCCTGCCCTGCCTCACCAATTAAAATACGCGCGTGACGCTGCAGCGATGCATAGGTCGGCAACGCGCCTGTATCCGAGTATTGGTGGAAATCGAGATGCGTGAAGCCAAGTCCCGAGAAGCGACCCGCCGCTATGTTGTCTGCTCCATGCCAACCTGAGCCGGCAGAGACATACACATTCGGTGCGACGTTGCGAACGGCTGTTGTCGCAGCGGACAGATACGATCGCATTTGTTCCCAGGTGGCACCACTTTGGTAGTTGCCAGTCGCGCCGCCTACAGCCCCCTCGGGCTCATTGGCGAGATCGTAACCAAAGAGCCAAGGGCTGCTCGCATAGCGTTGAACGAATGGCACCATGGCGTTGGCGAAAAACGCTTGTTGTGCGGGAGCGCTGGTGATGGGCGACGGACTCGAGCACTCGACTGTGTGGTACGCGCCGAGCAACATCAGCTCTACGCGAACGTCGTACTTAGGAACGCGCGTGAACATGAAGTCATCAAAGTTTTGGACGAAGGTGGAGTCGAGCCCTGTGGTGTGCTCGTTCGCATCTTTGAGCAAACCTTCGCA
>JBIKMD010000296.1:0-5890 GCA_044359465.1 Myxococcota bacterium | reverse complement strand
AACGCACACACTGGTCATCGATCGCATTCGCCCAGTGGCAGGTCCGTTCTTGCAGCCCGCAAGCACGGCGCTTGGGCCGCAAGACGACGCGGAACCAGACACCCCCGGTCTGCAATACAGTATTCAAGCCAACATCGGCGGTGTGGAAGCCGGCCAAATCGTGACGCTCACCGCCGAATGGGAGGATGGAAGCGACACGCGCATGGTACTCGTCGATGCGAACGTCGCTGACACGAAGCTTCGCACCCTCACCTTCGATGTGCTCACGCTTCCGGGTGGTGAGGTTACGTTGACGCTCTCGCTTGCGGACCTTGCGGCAAATGAAAGCACGACTCAGACAACAGTGACAGTCCGCGAACCCGTGCCGCCAGATGTGGTGCTCACCGCACCGCTCGATGGCGCACAGGTCTCCACCGCGGACGACGCGGAGTCTGGTCAAGACGGCTTCCAGCTCACACTAGAAGCGTCAACCGTCGGCGATGCCTCCACCTACAAAGTGCTCGTGAGCGCGGGTTGTGCCAGCGACTTCACTGCTTGCGCGAGCCCTGTGCTCCTGAAGTCTGGCGAGGTGTTGCATCCAGCAGGCCCGCAGCCACCGTGGGTCGTCACGCTGCCGATCACAAACGTGCCAGAGTTTCTCATCGTCACGGTCGAAGTGGAAGACGACTTCAACCACCTAGCTTCTAATTCTGCCGCAATTGAGGTGGCACTCACGCCTTGTAGCATCGATGTCAGCGGCCTTCCGGACAACGGCATTATTGGCAACGCCTACTGCGCTACGCCGGAGTCGGACTGCGCAAGCGCCACCCTCACCTTCTCAGCGACCCTCGTCGGCACCTGCCCGAGCACGATGACCCAGGTGTCACTCCGACTCGATGACCTCAGCGTCGATACACAACCCGTACAAAATAAGACCGCCATTTTCACACACGCGTTTGCGCATGGGACGCAGCCAGTGGTCCTATTCGCCACAAACACAGGGCTGCTCAGCACCGGTCAGCCGTTGACGATAGACTTGGTCGATCCCGTTCCGCTGTTCACGAGCGCAGTCGTAGGGGGCTTCACGACACCAGCGAGCAGCTCGAGCGTCACATGGAATAACACGCAAGATTTGGACGCTGGCACGAGTGGGCTGCAGGCCAACCTTCATGCACAGGTGCAAAACGGCGAAGGTGGTCAGCTCACCGCCATCACCGTCAACGCTGTGCCACTCGTGCTGCCGAGTTTCCCGGTCGCAGTGACAGGCACAACCTTCGACACTGACATTCTTGGCGTGACCCTGCCAGAAGGTACGAACCAAACCGTCGTGCTCACTGCGGCGGATGCGGCCGGTAACACCGCAAGCACGAGCTTTAGTTATTCCGCTGATGTCACAGCACCGGCACCACTCGCGCTCGCCATTGACACACTCAACCGTCGGCGGCCTTCGGTCACACTCACGTGGACCGCTGTGGCTGATGATGGCAACACCGGAGCGGCCGCTGCAGCCTACGACGTGCGTTTTTCTACAACACCTATTTCTGCCGAAACTTTCGACACTGATTGCCCCGCTGCTGCTCTCACGCGCACGGCGCCCTTACCCACGCCCAAGGCGCCAGGACAGGCCGAAAGCTACACAGTGCGTGGGCCCGATGCGCGATCCCCAACGTCTCCTTGCCGCTTCGTCATGCGCGCGGATGGCGGATCTTACTACTTTGCAGCACGCGCCATCGATGCCGCAGGCAACCTCGGGCCCATTACAACGACCAGCAGTGCTCAGCTCGGCCTTCGGTTTGCCAAAGCCGGCGTCGCGCGTGTGAGTGCCTCACCACTCTGCACAGGCGCTGCGCCCACCTGCGACGACGACTTCGACAAACGCATTTCAAACATTGGCGACGTGAACAACGACGGGTTTGCGGACTTCGCTGTGGGTGGCAACGGAAGTTTTGGCTTCTGCATTCACTACGGTTCAGACGTCGTCGCCGCCGACTTTCGCATTCCAGCCGATGCCGCCGTCAGCTCGGGCCTAGGCACGAATTGGCAATGCTTCCTTGATAAAGTGAGCGGCACGCTGAACGAACAAAAAGCGGGTCACAGTGCGCAGAACGCTGGTGATGTGAACGGCGATGGCCTCCAAGATTTGGCGGTGCCAGCGTATCTGAGCACTAACGATCCAGAGGTGCGTGTCTTCTTTGGTACGAACGGTGGGCAACTTTCTGCAGTGCCAGACGTGGTGATCAAGAAGTTCAACGACGCAGACGGAACCACGACGCTACGCTGGGGCACGGGCGGTGACTTCAACGGAGACGGCCTCGGCGACTTCGTGCTTGGCGCCCGCGTGGGTAACGCTGCTGGAACGAGCGACGACAACAAGGCCTATGTGGTGCCAGGGAGTGCGGCCTGGGCCAAAGTGAGCGGCGCTTCACTCGTCATCGATCTCTCGAATGCAACAACGCGCGCAAACAACAAAGTGCAATCCTGGTCCATGGCAATGGACGGCGCTGAAAATCCAACCTTTGGCGCCAACGCTGGTTTCGTTGGCAACGTGCTGAGTGATGCAGGCGCTACACAATACGATGACATCATCGTCACGGCGTCCTACACCTCCACCAAAACCACGGAGACCAAAGCGATCGTGATCAAAGGGCGTCCGACGCCCGCGGCTGCAGACTTCACGCTGTCTACACTATCGACCTTCGATACCGGCGATGATGCAAACACCGTCGTGCTGCGCCCAGACCCCGCAACCAACCGTGATTTCGGGCTCAATCCAAACATCTTCAAGCACGATGTCACGGGCGACGGCATCGCCGACATTATGATCCAGCACACAGTGGTGACCAATCCTGGGCTGAGAACTTGGTATGTGTTCAACGGCGCTTCGGTTCGCGCCGCCTTTGGAACAACCACCGCGCTCAGACTCGATGTGCCAGTGGATGGAAACAACGCCGTGACGATCCCGTCTGTCGGTGACGGCGTTTACCGGTCTCCGAACGGCGCGGGCTGGTTATGGGTGGGCGACTATGACTTTTTCGGCAACCTTGGAAACCTCACGGATGACGACACGCCAGGTGTTTCTCCTATCGCCATCGGGTACCGAAACCGAGCGGATACCGGCAAGGTCAACATTCGTTTCAACCACAACGACGCGGGGCTGGCGCTGCCCTATGGCACCTATCCCTGGGTGGACCTGAAGTTCGCCGACCCTTTTGGCTCGGCATCGTTCTTGGAACGTGATGTGACCGGCGTCGGTGACTTCAATGGCGATGGCTACGACGACTTCGCCGTGAGCACCGTCAGTGGTTATGTCGTCTTCTGCTACTGATTGCGCCGCGCAACTCGACTCCTGAGCGGGTATTTGCAATAGCCGCACTAGACTTATGAGCGCACGCACCCTGGTTACGAGCGGCCTTCCTTACGCCAATGGCAGTATCCACTTAGGCCATTTGGTCGAATACATTCAGACGGACATTTTCGTGCGAGCGTTGCGGCTCAGCGGACGTGACGTCATGTACGTCTGCGGCGATGATACGCACGGTACGCCCATTGAGCTGAACGCGCAGAAGCTCGGTGTGAAGCCCGAAGACTTCGTCAAAACAATCGAAAAAGAACACCTCGCGCGCTTCGAGCAGTTCGGCGTTCAATTCGACGGGTTCCACAGCACGCACCATCCCGTGAACGAAAAGTACGCGCACGAAATCTACGAAGCGCTGAAGAAAAAGGGCTGGATTGAAAAACGCGCCCTCGAGCAGTTGTTCTGCGAGAAAGACCAGCGTTTTCTTCCGGACCGTTTCGTCAAAGGCACTTGCCCTAAGTGTGGCACGGCGGATCAGTACGGCGACGTTTGCGAAAACTGCGGTACGACCTACCAACCAACCGAGCTCAAGCAGCCGCGTTGTGCGCTCTGCGGCAGCGTCCCGGTTCTAAAAAGCTCAGAGCACGCGTTTCTGGTTCTGGAAAAAGCGCGTTCAGCGCTGGTCGCTTGGCTAGACACACCAGGCCGCGTGCAAGCCGAGATGCGCAACTTCGTCGAGACCTGGCTCAAAGACGGGCTGCGCGATTGGTGCCTCACGCGCGACGGACCGTACTTTGGCTTCTCAGTCCCAGACATGCCGGGAAAATTTTTCTACGTGTGGTTCGACGCGCCGATTGGCTACATTGCAGCCACGCAGCGCACTGCAGAGCCACTCGGCAAAAACGTCGAGGACTACTGGCGCGGCCCCAAGGGCGAAACCACCATCGTGCACATCATTGGCAAAGACATCGTGCAGTTTCATGCGCTGTTTTGGCCGGCGCTGCTCACGGCGGGCGGCTTCACGCTGCCAGAGAAGCTGCACGCGCACGGTATGCTCCGCGTCAACGGCGAGAAAATGTCCAAGTCGCGCGGCACGTTCATCAACGCCGCAACCTTTGCGACGCATTTGGACCCGCAGTATCTGCGCTTCTATTACGCAACCAAGCTGAGCGCGAAGGTCGAAGACATTGACCTGTCATTCGAAGATTTCGTCGCTCGCATCAATGCGGAGCTCGTCAACAAGATCGTCAACCTCTACAGCCGCGTCGTGCCCTTTGTGGCAACGAGGCTCGGTGGTGATCTCGGCAAGTCGGCACGCGCCGATTCGCCCGAGGCGAAGGAAGTCATCAAGTTGCTCGCAGAAGCGCAAAAAGGCTTCACCAGCTTGGACCACGCGCACGCCATGCAGCAAGTCCTGCAGATTGCAGACATTGGCAACAAGTACTTCCAGGACAACAAACCCTGGGAGAAAATGAAGACGGATCCAGAAGCAGCACGCGATATTTGCACCTTCGTCGTCAACGTCTGCAAAGCCGTGACGATTGGCATGAAAGCGGTGCTGCCAAAGCTCGCCGCCGAAACCGAAACCATGCTCGGCATCGAGCCCGTGGATTTTCGCTCGCCACTCTTCGATCTCGTCAGCAGAAAAATCGGCGACCAAAAACGCCTCATTGAAAGAATAGACATGGAACCACTGAACAAGATCGTCGCTGAAAGCACCGTCGCCGCTCCGCCCGCTGCGGCTCCGCTAGAACCAGTCAAAGCGGAGATCACCTACGATCAATTTGCCGTGATCGATCTGCGCGCGGGCAAGATTGAAAGCGCGGAGCGTGTGCCAAAGAGCGAGAAGCTCCTGAAGCTCATGGTCAACGTGGGAGAAGCAGCGCCGCGCCAAGTGATCGCAGGCATTGGCCTTGCCTATCAACCGGAGCAGCTCGTCGGCAAAACCGTCGTCTGCTGCGTCAACCTCAAACCCGCCAAGCTCATGGGTCATGAATCGCGCGCCATGATCCTTGCCGCGGGTCCTGGCGGAAAAGATCTGGTGGTCACCGAGCTTCCTTCTACAACAGCGCCTGGCACCACCGTTCGCTGAGATGAAAGACCCGCTCACACACGCAGGCCCCAAGGAGCTTGCGGCGGCGCTCAAGTCTTCGGACGACGAGACGCGTGTGCGCGCCGCCTGCGCTGTGGGCGATCAGCTGCGCTTCAAAGAGCTCACTACCCTCGAAGGCCCATTGCTCGCAGAGCTGGTCAAAGCAGCAAAAGACGAAAGCATTGGTTTCTCTGACCTACGCTTCGAAGCAGCTATTGCGCTGTGTGAGGCAAGGCGCATTGAGGGCGAAGTGCTCATTCAAGCGCTCGAGATTCGCGAGCGCCGCTTTGATGCTGTCAAAGCGCTGAGCAGGCTCGACACGCCCGCCATTCGCAAGGCGCTCGGCTTCATGGCCCTTCGTCGTTTGATTCCCTGGGCGGACCGTTTGGTCGCGTCTGCTGCGTGCGCAGTGCTCGGCGACAAAACCGGTGCGGCCTACTTTGAGAAGACACTCACCAGCCGCTGGTTTGCTAGTCGCCGCGCTATGGCGCTACATTTGCTCGGCGAATTGCGGCATCCAGAAG
>JBIKMD010000295.1:0-5894 GCA_044359465.1 Myxococcota bacterium | reverse complement strand
AGAGACCACGATCTGAAGCTCGCCAGGAAATGCAGGTTCAGGAGGCCACCATTCTCCCTCAAAGCCCGTTTTGCTTCGTTTGAACCGCTCGACACGCCCAAAGCTGACCCACGCAAACAGCTCAGGCGGATCGCCCGGCCCAACCCATTTCGCACGGAGGCTCAGCGGCCTCAGCGGTGATGTTCGAGCGAACGGGAGGTCCACCTCGTCAGGGAAATCGATCTCAATGGCTTTGGTGGCAGCCTGCGCGCTGGCGAGTCCAAGAATCAGAAGCAGGCTGAGCATGGCTCAAGGAACGTAGCGCACCCTACGCAGCACGAGTAGCAAACCTACCACGAGCATCCATGCAGGAAGGCCCTCGCCTGTCTGAGAACAGTCACCCAGATGTAGGCGTGGATATTTGCGCGGTGGTGGCGTCGGATCCGACGGTGATGCCGGTGGCGCCACGGCGCGAACAATTTTCATGGTGACGAACGAGCCTGGTGTGCTCCGCAGCTCTACGTTCCCTTCGTTGGCCAGCAGCGCCTGGATGGGCGCAGCAGTCTCAGCTACCGCAGGACCAAACGCGTTCGGTCCGAGCGCCGGTTCGCCATTGTGCCAAACCAGGGCAGAGCTAGCGCGAAGTGATCCATCGCCATCACCGTTGGTGATGCACACAATCGCTGGTCCCGCCGCGCTTGTCTCATAGTGATACGGGAACGTCTCGATCGGCCCACCGTGACGCACAAAGGTCTCGGGACCGTACAACACTTCAGCGTCAGGCCGATGGCACTCGGGAAGAAGCGAGAGATCAGGCACACAGGCGGGACGCGCGAACGCTCTGAGCATGCCACCGGCGGCAAAGGATACCCGGCGGTACTTCCAATAGCTCTTCCCGTACTCCGGGCCCTCGAGCGAGAGTGTGTTGTGCCCAGCAAATAGCGGCACTGGCGCTGTGAAACTGATGTCGCGCCAGGCGTCGTCGCCCGCTGAAGACACTGCGTAAACAGCTAAGGTCAGCTCTGTTGGGCCGGCGTGCGAGTCGCCGCTGTTGATGGAGAGACTGATCGTTGTTGCCAGCACGGTATCGCCCACGCGCGTGCCGTGACGACGACGATGGTCATGATCATCGTCATCATCGTGCTCACCATGATAATCGTCATCATCATCGTGCTCACCATCATCTTCATCATCGTCGTCATGCTCATTCAAATCCGCGTCGTCGCACGACGAGAACCAATAGAGCCTTCCCCGCGCCCGCTGGTGGGCACTGGTTGGATGCTCGTGCCTGCTACCGGCGCGGTACCGGCAAGTGAGCCCGTCAAAACGCACCGTTGCCCAGCCGTTCCCTCCATTGCCCGCCGTCACAGCGATATTTGGAGGCACCCGCAGGGCCCGAGGAGCATCGAGCGTAGTGCTAGCATCAAATGCGGCTGCGGGATCGTAGGTTCTTTCGGCGACTAAGGTGAGGTCGGCGTCGTTTGATTCATCCCAACGCCGCTCGGCGCCATTCGCTTTGAGCACCAAACCCGCTCGCGACTCGAAACCTGCAGCCGTCAGCACAGCTGGCAATGTAGATTTTTTCACCTGTGCATGAATGGTGATCAACGCCTGCGGCGCATCGTTCGGCAAGCTGAGCCCGTAAGTGATGCGATGGTGATCATCGACGTAGTCAAAGTCGCCCCCTACTCGGCTCCGATGCAGGAACGGCCAATGAATCGATTCGCGCTTTTCAATCAGCGACTCGTCGTCAAGTGCGAAGTCCGTGCGGCCCGACATATCTGCGATCGGCGTGACTGTTCCTTCGCGTTGACACGGCCCTGGCACCTCGGGCGTGGCGACGTTGAAGGTCACAAGCACGACGTCTAGGTTCCCAGCGCTGGCGTCTGTGTAAACGACGCGGCCACCTTCGATGCTGTTCAGATACTGGTTCGCGGGATCGGTGGTCAGCGGCGTTTGTTGTCCGGTCGAGAGGTCATAAATGTGAATGTCCAAATTCCCGGCACGTGAATCCTCAAAAGCAATGAAGTTCCCGGAAATCGATGGATAGTTCTGACGATACGCATCTGCCGTCACCTGCACGAAGGTGCCGCTCTCCAAATCAAAAAACGCGATGTCGCGGTTGGTTCCGTCGTCTTCGACATAAGCCACACGTGCGCCATCGATGTCCGGAAGCAACTGACTTTTCCCGTGCTCGGGCATGGCTACCGTCAGCAGCGTTTCCCTGTTGTAGGCAAAGATGCGCGGCTGATTTGTGTCGTTTGTGCCTTGATAAACGACCCAATCACCCGATGTCTTGGGGGAGAGCTGGCGTCCAGGTCCAAGGTCGAGCACTGTTGGACCGGCGAGGGCACCACTCTCTAGCTCCGCGCACGACTGTGCGAAATCGTCTGGGTTCAGCGTGCTCAGATCAAAGCTCGCAATATCGGTATCGCTTTGATTCTGGTCTTGAAACACCAGGAGCTCTCCGCCAATCGCCGGAGACAACGAAGGGTGCGATGTAAAACTTACCCTACATGCCAGCGCCGACGGAATGTGATAGGCCCAGATCTGCGGCACGCCAGTTCGGTAGTCAGAGTAGACGACAAAATCCCCCGAGACGTCATTGAGGAGCTGGTTTGCCGGGTCGTTCGTGATGTTGATCTCGGTCGCGCTCTGCAAGTTGTACAAATAGATATCGGCATTACCTGCGCGGGTGTCGGTGTAGACCACGACATTACCAGAAATGACCGGATTGTATTGATCTGCCGTGCTACTCGTCAGCCGCTGCGTGCCAGTGATCTCTACGGCACTCGCAGGACCCACCATCACGAGCAGGAGACACAACCCACAACCCGCGCGAACGACAGCACGCATCCGTAGAGCGTGACTTAGTGCGTCCGAATTTGCCAACTTTAGAGGACTAGGAGCTTAGGCGTGCACTAAACAGGACACGTGCAGTGCAGTGCTCACGGCCGCTTTTTCCACATGTCAGGGCTCGTCTCGACACCCACTTCCGCGGGAGTCGTGTCCACTTTGATCCGGTGTTTTGCTACCTCGCGATTGCCGAGCACATCGTCGCTCTGAATGAGCACGTCGTTGTTTCCTTCCTCTAGTTTGATCTCGACAACGAACGAGCCGTTCTCTGCCGCAAGAACACGCAACGGCGTTCCGCTCGGCGTTTGTGCGCGAATCAGTGCGCCGGGTGTCACGCTACCGCTCAGCTTGAGCTTACGTATGGCGAGCTCACCCTCTTTTGGCCAACCCACCTTGAGCAACAGAGAGGAGGGCAGTTTCCAAGCCGGCGCTGGCGCTTTCTGCGCGACAATGCGTGTCCCCTGCCCTGCGGCGAGCACGATCGTTTGGCCGGCATTATCAACATACACATCACCGCGTTCGGAGTACGCAACGAGCCCTTTGCTTCCGTCCGATAACAAGCGAGCAACCGCATTCTGCACGCGCACGCGGCCACTCGTTCCCGCCGCAAAAAACTCAATGGGCGTAGCAGCCGCGCTCGCGCGCACGTTGCCACCAGTGATGAAGAACTGCAGTGCATCGCCTACTTCACCACGAAACTGCACCTGCGTCTCTGCGCCAATGGCAATGCTCGCGCCCTGCAACGAGAGCTCTCCGCTCGCACCGGCGCCCGCGAGCACCTCGTCGCTAGAAGCAATCGCATCGCCGACTTTCAGCTCACGCTCGGCCCCTCCGGTCGGCCGAAGTTTCAGCGCCCCGTCCACTTTGGTCAACCGCAAGCCGGATGGAACCGATGCCGGCTGCGTCGCCGGCGCTGCAGGCTCGAGCGAGATGGCGTCCTCTGTCTTGCGCCCGAGCAACGCCCAATAAGTCAGCGCAACAAAGAGCACGAGCGCGACGATGGCCAGGCCTACTAGGGGTGAACGCTTCACTGAGTCTCTCTACCATTCCACACGAGGGTGATGAAACTTCCCTGCGCCAAAGCGCTCTCAACGCGCACTTCGCCACTGTGCGCTTCGGCAATGCGATAGACCAAAGACAAACCGAGTCCCGGGCTTTGCCACTCTTGTTTAGTAGTGAAGAACGGGTCGAAGAGTTTGTCTTGGTCTGCCTTCGCAATGCCGACGCCATCATCGCGGACCCCGAGCACGATCTGCCTGCCGGTAGCGGAGGCTTCAATCGTTATCGCACCGCCCAGTTTCGTGGCTTTGCGCGCGTTGTCCAGCAGCTGAAACAACGCTTGCACTAGCTGTGCTGGCTGCGCGGTAGCTGTTAGCGTTTCTTCAACTTTCACAACGAGCGTTTTGCCCTCGGCTTCAATGCGTGAGCGCACCAGCTCCGCTGCATCGCGGGCGACCGAGGCCAGCTTCACACCCTGCTCTGCAGGTAGCGACTGGGTTTGCGAGAATCGGAGTAAGCCTTTGGTGATGTCATCTACACGCTTGGCTGCAACTTCGATCTTATCGAGCGAGTCCACCGTATCTTTATCGAGACGCGCGTCTGCTTTGACGAGCTGTGCGTAACCGATGATGCGAGCCAAAGGGTTACCGATTTCATGCGCCACACCGGCGCCGAGCTGACCTACCGCGCTGAGTCGTGCGGCCTGCACCAGGCGAGCCTGCGTAGCTTTGAGCTCTGCTGTCCGTGCCTCCACTCGCATCTGCAGCTCGCGGTTCCAAGCTTCAATCTCGGCGCGGCTCGCTTCGAGCGCCGCCGCCATGTCGTTGAGTGTCGTCCCAAGCGTGGAGAGCTCATCGCTGGTATCGATGATGACGCGAGTCGACAGTGTTCCGCTCCCGAGGCTTCGCGCGGCGGCATCATAGTGATGCAAGCGTCTTCGCAAGGATCGCGAGACGAGAAAACCGACCACAACACTGAGCGTCGCTGCGGCGAGCAAGCCGGCGATAGTTCGTGTTTGCATGCTGTTCGCCACCGCGAACACAGTCGTTTCGGACTCATAGAGCAAGACCGAGAGCCCTGTCTCACCAATGGGTGCGTAGACCGCAGCCGAGCGTACTCCGCTTCCACCAACGAAACGAAATGAGCGGAGCACTGGCGCGCGCGACAAGTCGACGAGAGGAGGAAGCGCGTCGCCACGTTTCACGAGCACGCGCCCATCACGTGCCACCAGCGCAGCCTCTACTTCGAAAACCTGCGCCACGCCTCTCAGGCTGACCTCCACGATGATGCGATCCTGGCCGGCGGCAAACACGAGCAAGACACTCGGCGCAGCGCGGCCGAGAAAACTGATCGGTTCGCTCATGATCAGCTCACCGTCTGGCACCTCGAGCTTTGCGAGCGCCGGTAGTCTGGCGTCCAATGTGGTCGCATCTTCCTTGGTGAACGAGACACGCCCACTTACGCCGGAATCGATTCGCGGGTAGCGAAGCCTTCCTGCGTTATCGACCCATTGCACTGTCACCACGTCATCCGCTTGCCGATAGAGCGCGCGCAACAAGCCGAGCGCCTCGTCTGTTGCCAACGCAGCAGGATCAACGAGTCGTAAGGTGCCGTTCAGACGCGTCCAAGTTTCCTCTAGCGAGCGAGAGATACGCTCCGCATACAAGCTTGCGACCGCCACCTGCCGTGCTTCGAGCAAGCCTTGCAGCGCATCACGTTCGAGGCGAATCAAGGAAAAGCCGACCACACTCAGTGGCACCAGCGCCACCAGCAAAGTGATCAGGGCTAGCTTAGGAAACAGCTTCAACGATCAGTCCTCTTTGCGTTCATTCAACCCATGACGCTCTACTTCGGGGCGTGCCCAACA
The DNA here is from genome assembly GCA_044359465.1 of Myxococcota bacterium. Lineage (GTDB taxonomy): Bacteria > Myxococcota > JADLHZ01 > JADLHZ01 > JADLHZ01 > JADLHZ01. Next base: position 193 of record JBIKMD010000295.1, on the reverse strand, counting down.
GATGCTAACCCAAGAACTGCTTCGGTCTATCCTACCCTGACACACCTTCTCATTCGCGCACGGCGAAGAGCGCGGGTACACTGTGTCCATGAATCAGTCGCGCTCGCAGGCGATCCGAGAGATCTTTGCTTCGCCCACCGCAACCCTCACGTTCATGGAAAAGTACATGGTTGCGTGGGTGTTGTTTGCGCTC
>JBIKMD010000294.1:0-5896 GCA_044359465.1 Myxococcota bacterium | reverse complement strand
GTGTGTCGCATTTTGTCCATCCATGCGTGCAAGGCCCGCCAGGCTCAAGTAGTTGCGAAACTACGGAGGTCTTCTACAATCGGCAGCGAATCGGTTCAGCGAAGGTGGAGTGAGACAGACATCATGAAAGAGTTCATTCGCACTGTGCGTCGCTATGAAGCCGCGATTCTCATCTGTTTTTGTGCCCTTTTGCGTTTACCAAGTCTCTCCGAACCCTATTGGTACGGAGATGAAGGAACCTATTTGACAATAGGAACGGCAGTCCGCCGAGGACTGCGACTCTATGGCGACATCTACGACAACAAAACACCCGTCATTTATCTTCTGGCTGCACTGACTGGATCCTTGTTTTGGTTTCGTCTTCTTCTCTTGGTCTGGAACAGTATCAGTATCGCTGTGTTCTATTCTCTGTCGAAGCAGTTCACTCGGCATAGCGCCATTGCCACCTTGCTCTTTGTGGTGCTTCCTTTTCGTGCGGAAGCGAACATCGCCAACGGCGAAATTTTCATGGTGCTACCGACGCTTGTTGGCGTCTGGCTTTTGCTCCGGAGCCCTCAAACTACGAGGACTGTCGCCCTCTCTGGACTCGCCTTTTCTTTTGCATTTTTAATCAAAGCCCCGGCGTTTCTTGATGCCGCTGCTGCTGGCCTGTTTTTCTATTTCATCTCGCCGTATTCATCGCGTGTTGCTCCTGCGCAAATGCTCAAGTCTGCGTATCCCTACCTATTTGCGGTGTGTTTCATCACTCCCATTTTGGTGTCGTTGCTCTACTATGCAGCGATCGATGCTGGACCTGCGTATGTCGCGAGCGCGTTCACGCAAAACATAGACTATCTGTCTGCATGGGCGCGCTGGACGCAGACAGATCCAACAGAGGCCCATTCCGGACTAAAAATTCGAGCACTGTTACTGAGTGGTAGTTCGGTAGTCTTGTTCTTGCTTTCAAGAAGAATGAAAAAAGAAACGACTTTTCTGCTGTTGTGGTTTCTTTTTGCCCTTTTCGCAGCGCTTCTCTCTGAACGCCCCTATCCGCACTATCTCATGCAAATCATCCCTCCGTTTGTTTTGCTGATGCTTCACGCAATCGAAACGATTCGAAGAGAAAAAACCTCACGCATCATCGTCGTTGGCGTGATTCTTCTCTTGTGGGTGACTCAAGCGAAAATTCACTTCTGGCACTACAAGATGTTCCCGTATTTCAAAAATTATGTCGCTTTCGTAACGGGGGGAACCACGCGAGATCAGTATTATTCTACTTTTGATCCCCGGATGCCTGAGATTTACTCAGTTGCTGATACGATCACCGCCCGCACGAGTCCGAGTGATCGAATCTTTATTTGGGGAAATCTCCCAACCTTGTACGCGCTAACGCGTCGTCTTCCACCGGGCAGATACACAACCGCGTTCCACATCCAGGACTTCAACGGATTTGATGAGACCATCCAAGCATTCGAAACCAGACAACCTAAACTGATTGTCCTCGATAAGACCTATGACGCGAAGTTCCCCGCTCTGTTTGCTGCTATCGCAAAAGACTATCGTCAGACATCAGAGTCAGCCACGCTGACGATCTACCAAAGCCTCAAAAGTTTAGAGTAGCGCGGGAAGCAGCTCGGCACTCTTTCCCTGCAGAAAGTGATCGAATTGCGCGGTATTTGCCGCTGGTTCTGCGTTGACCAAATAGGTTTCCGCACCAAGATATTTGGCGCTTCGCACCATGGCTGCGGCTGGATAGACGACGCCCGAAGTTCCTGCAGCGATGAACAGGAAGCGCCCGCCTTTTGCGCGAGCGGCGTCAGCGGCATGCATGAAGCGCTTCGTTCTATGCTCGAACGCTGGATCCAACAGTTCCCCAAACCAGACGATGTGCGGGCGCAGGTTCCCACCACAAGCATCGCAAACAGGAACGGTTGTGTAGGTGTTCGCATCAGCAAACGGAGCGCGGGCGCAGTGAGAACAACGTGTGGTGTAAAGATTGCCGTGCATCTCAATGACGCGCTCACTTCCGGCGCGTTTGTGCAGTCCGTCGACGTTTTGCGTAGAGAGTAAGAAGCGATCCCCAAGGCGTGCTTCGAGCTGAGCGATGGCTAGGTGACCGGCGTTGGGCACGCACGGCTGCGCCTTGGCTCTTCGCTCGGAATAGAAACGCCACACGAGCGCGGGATCGCGTTCAAAGCCTTCCGGCGATGCAACCTCTTGGATGTCGTGATTTTCCCAGAGGCCGTTCGCATCACGAAAGGTGGGAATGCCGCTTTCTGCGGAAACGCCGGCGCCCGTTAGTACGAGCACCCAGGTGTTGTCGTCGATAGCGATCTTAGACAATCGAAAGCTTGGCCGCGCTCTTGGCAGCTTTCGCTACACCTTCAGCAGCTTTGCCGGTGGCAAAACCTTGCACGATTGGATCCTGCAAATAGCTGTCTGTCACGCGAACGACGCCGCGCGACGGAAGAATGGCCTTGGCCGCCTTCCATCCATACGCACTGGCGACAGCAAAGCCTTTGTACGCCAGAGTGAGCTGATCGAGCGGCTTAGAAATGAGGCCAAGGCGCTGCATGCGCAGGTCATTGGCGCTGAGCGTGGCCTTGAGGAAACCCGGAAGCTGCTTGAGCACCGGATGATCAGAGGGAAGGAAACGCGACATGGCGTTCGCGAGCTGCTCAACCGCGAACATGCTCACCAGAGCCAAACCCACCAGGCGGGTCTTCAGCGCTGGATTCTTGGCGATGGCATCCATCGTGCGCTGTTCACCGAAGTCCACGTGGCGCTCTTCTTGTTTGACGGCGCGCTTGAGAATCGCAACGGCGTCTTCATGATCGAGCAAGTCGATGATCGCATAGAGCGCCATGAGCACTTGGCCCTCGCCCATGGCCATCTCGATCATGACGTGTTCTTCGAAGCTTTGGCCCATCATGCCCGTGGCCAAAAAGCGCAGCGCAGCGTGTGGTTTTTTGGCTGGCTCGTCGAGCATGCGCAAGATGGCGAGAAAATTGTCTATATGCTGCATCTCTTCGACGGCTTGGCGTGCGAAGAAGCGCGCCGCTGCAAGGTCTGGCGCATCATAAAGCCAATGCCCCACTTGAATGCCCGTTACCTCACCGTACAAACACTGGTTGAACGCCCAGCCGAGGAACTTCTTGTCAGCGACTGGGTCGAGGCGTGCGCCCTTGAAATCGTAGGTCATTTCAGCGCGTGTCAGCAGCATTTTCTTCTCTCCGAGGCAATCCAATGAGCCGTCTCAGGCGTATCCAGATTGTTCCACTAGCTACAAGAGGGAATCGCGGATGAGAGGCCTTGCAGCAAGCGTTTTTTGCACAGTCATCTTTACGGGAGCGTGTGTCATGTCGAGCGAGAGTAATGCAGCCCCTCAAAAGTACCAAAAACCCTCTAAAGAAGAGCTAAAGAAAAAGCTCACGAGCGAGCAGTACAGGGTCACCCAGGAAGAGGGGACCGAGCCGCCGTTTCGCAACGCGTTTTGGGATAACCACGAGGCTGGGATTTATGTCGACGTGGCAACCGGCGAGCCCTTGTTCAGCTCGACAGACAAGTTCGATTCGGGCACCGGCTGGCCGAGCTTCACCAAACCAATCGACAAGACCGGGGTAGTGTCGAAGACCGACTACAAGTTGCTGATGCCGCGGACCGAAGTGCGCTCAAAGGTAGGCGACTCGCACCTAGGACACGTGTTCGACGATGGTCCCGAACCTACGGGGATGCGTTATTGTATCAATTCGGCGGCCCTCAGATTCATCCCGGTGGCCAAGCTCGAAGCCGAAGGTTACGGGGAGTTTCTCGCGTTGTTCAAAACCAGCGCTAAATCAGCCAATACCACTACGCGCGCGGAGGCGATCCTCGCTGGCGGTTGTTTTTGGGGCATGGAAGACATCATTCGCAAGATCCCTGGCGTGCTCGAGACGCAGGTGGGTTACACGGGCGGCGACGTGCCAAACGCGACCTACGACGTGGTCAAAAAAGGAAAAAGTGGCCACGCGGAGAGTGTGAAAGTCATCTTCGACCCGTCTAAGCTGAGTTACGAAGCACTGCTCGATTGGTTCTTCCGGATGCACGACCCGACGACGAAGAACCGCCAAGGCAACGACGTTGGCACGCAATATCGATCGGCGATCTTCTATACGGACGAGACGCAGCGCCAGACGGCAGAAGCGGTCAAAGCACGCACCGACAAGTCCGGAAAGTGGAAGGCGCCCATCGTCACGGAGATCGTGCCGGCCGGGAAGTGGTACGACGCCGAGGCCTATCACCAAGATTATTTGGTCAAGAACCCCGGCGGGTACACCTGCCACTTTTTGCGTGATTGATACGGCGCTACCGCCGCGCGTTCCTCACAGATGTAACAAGACAAAGCGCTTGAACACACGATCTGCCAACTCGCGAGCGGTTGGTTCATGCTCGCTCAACGCGGCAACCAACGCCTCTGGCGTTGACCCGAGGGCTCGTACTTCTTCTTCACATTCACGGCTCATGTCCTTCGCTTGTTGCGGCGTGACCTCGAGATGAAAGAGGGCGCCGTAAGCGTTGTTGCCATAGACGAACGCTTGATGCTGGGTGTGCTCGGAGGATGCGAGCGAGCGCGCAGTGCTTGGCAGGGCGAAGACGTCATGGTGCCAGTGCAATGTTGTGAATTGCTGAGGCAGCACATCGAAGAGCGGATCCGCTTGCGTGCGGGAGACGATGCCAAGGCCTAGCTCTGGGCTGCTGCTCTCGCTCACTTTGGCGCCAAGGACAGAGGCCAGGAGCTGGCTTCCGAGGCAGATGCCAAAAATGGGCACCTGTTTGCTGAGCGCAGCTTCAATGAGCTTCAGCTCGTCGCTCAGGCGTGAAAAGCCGGTGCTCACAGCCATCGGACCGCCGAGAACGATCAATGCGTCGCAGGCCAGCGGAGGCACGGCGTCCGTCGGCTTGACCCAGCGCAGGTCACACGCTGCGAGAGCGCCGGCGAAGTAGCCAAGCCCCTCGTACGCGACGTGCTGCACAACTGTGACGGTTTTTTTCATGTAAGCCGATCACGTCCAATACGAAGTAGCTCGCGATTGCAACGCACACGCGTCGCGAACAGCACTTCACGTCGTGCGTCGCAGGTTGTGGCCATTTGTTCGCGCACCATGTTCACGCCGCGCCTGAGGGCGGCTTGCGCCGCAGCGTCATCACCAAGGCTGTGGTAGGTATGAAAGGCGTTCAGAAAGACGTTTTGCGGCTGCTCGGTTCCGAAAACGCCGCTGTCGAGTATTTTGATGGCTTCATCAATGTCGCGCCGCGCGGCCAGGGCCTCTCCACGCGCGACGTAGGCGAGCGCACGGTAAGACAGGTCTGTGACCAGATACCCAAAGTCGCTCAGCTCGCGACGGATCCCAACGGCGAGGTCCAGGGTGCCTATCGCCTCGTCTGGTTGCCCGGCGCGCAGCAAACACGCTCCAATGCACCCGATGTTGTCGCCTTTGCGAATCTTGTCGTGCATCCGATCGACGAGTGCGAGCGCCCGGCCAAACAGCTCAATCGCGCCATCGAAGTCATCGGCTTCATCTGCCATGAAGCCCAGGTTGTTGAGCGTGATAGCTTCGCGCAACCGGTTCCCCGTTCTTGCGCAGAGTGCGAGCGAGCGATCATAAGCGGTCCTGGCCGCTTCGTAGTCGCCTTGTTGCCTGAGCATATTCCCTAGGTGGTTGTGCGTGACGGCTTCACCATACGCGTCGCCGAGTGAGACATGGAGCGCGAGCGCCGCGAGCAAGTGGCGTTCGCAGTTCCTGAAGTGCCCTAGAGAAAGATAGGCAAAACCCAAATTGTCGTGGGTCTGCGCTAGGGCGGCTTTGGCCTCGTTTCCTGACACTTGTTCCAGGAGAAACAGCGCTTCTTTGTGACGTTCTAGCGCCACATCGAAGCG
>JBIKMD010000293.1:0-5899 GCA_044359465.1 Myxococcota bacterium | reverse complement strand
CAAACGCGCTGACTGGGCCATTCTCTTTTCCAAGGCTCGCCTGCAGGGCCGCAAGAGAAGGCGCCAGATCGTCCGGTTGGTAGACGAGCGGCGCACCTTCTTGGTTGAAGAGGGGGTCCTTGTCATTGGCTCCGAGCAACGCGAACACTTCGCGAATCTCTTCTGGTGTCCTGAGTCCAAGCGCAGCGGCACGACCGACGAACGCGTCGTAGCGTAGCTGCTCTGCCGTGGGCATCAAACCCACGGTCTCTCGTTTGTAGGCGCGTGCGTCCGGAATAGTGGGCTCTGTTGGAGGCAAAGGAGGACGCGCAGCCGTTGCGACGTCGCTCTGCAACGCGGCTTTTGCTACGACCGCACCGTCCTTGACCTCAAAGCCCGCTTTGAGTGCGCCACGCTCTATCCAGTCGGACCGGACCGCGACGTGCTCCTCGCCCACCTTGAGGGCAACCCAGCCTTGCTGCAACGTAGGCTGTCCATCTGCGCCCAGCTCAAAGCCGTCACGCAATTTGGTGTAGCCCGATGCGGGATCGTAAGCGTGGTCGTAGACACTTTGCTGCGGCTCGATGCCTATGCGTTTCAAACTAGCGTGAAATTTCTCCGGCGACATCTCCGGAGGACAACGGCCCATTTGGTGATAGAAGAGCAGGACCTCTGGAATGTTTTGAACGTAAGGCCAATTACTCTTGTAATCGCTGCTTGTAGTTCCGCCGTACTCTTTTGCGATCTGAATACCGTACTCTATGAGCGGCGCGTCGTGATCATTGACTTCCGGGATACGTGCGCGAACGCCAAAACTGAGCATTGGCCCTGCGGCAGGTTGAACCGAGGCGATGCAGACACGCCCCTTGGCATCTTGAATGACCAGGAAATGAAGAGAGCCATCATCTGAGGCTACGACGCGTGCGCGAACGTTGCCGTCACCGCCGTTGAGGGCAGCAAACTCCGGGCTATCAAAGGTATAAGTGTCGAGCACCTTGTCGAAGTTCGGCCTTTTGCCACTGTTTTGCGGAGCGAGCTTCATCCCGAGCGGATCGGGAAGTGGGTCTCCGTTGACTCGCACGAGCTTCTTTGGGCTCTCACTCGCAAAGAATGCCGGATCGACCACCGGAGGTGCATTGGACTCTGAAGCAAGCTCGTTCAGGAACTTTTGATTGAAAATTTCCGTTGTCTGCACGCCCATGAACGCGCGCTCGCCGCGAATTTTTGCGAGCGCTTCCCCTCGTTCGACCTCGTTCATTGGGCGGTTCTCTCGTGCGAGAAAACGCGCTTCGACGCGTTCAAGCAGTCCCTGCTCACTCGGCAGAACGTCCCTGCCTCCCCTCTCATTTGGCAGCGTGAGTGGCGCCTCGCGCTCACCCACCCGACTCAAAACGGCTGACACCTCGGCGGGTAGACCAACCATGTGCTCGCCAAGCATCTTGGAATAGTGGCGGTCACCGGGCGTGCCCGGGCACACACGCCACATCCCTTGCGAGTTACTGCGGTAGAACGCCACAACATCGCGAACGGTCGAGACGGCGCCGTTGTCGCCAACAACTTGGCGCTCGACCACTGCGAGCGCGCCGACGCGTCCACTGCCAAGCGTGAATGGGCTCGACAAATAGTAGGTGGTGTCACCCACGCTCACCTTGCGGTCCGGCACGACGCCCATGTTCGCCATGAGCTCAGGTGTCATCACCGCGTAGCGGCCGTCCGCCCGGTCACTGGCGCTCACCATGTTCGCAGACTCAACAACCGCCCGCGCGTCTACTGCGTTCAATTTGAATACAATCTGCTGGCCCGAAGGCATTGGCACGGTCTTGCTGAACGCGACGACCTCGGCTGCGCTCGTTGTTTTTGCGAGCGTTTTCATGAGCTCGGCTCGCAGCGTTGCGTCCGGCAAGGCTGCAAGGTCCGCGACCATTTGGCGCACGGCTGTGCGCTCTGCACCCTCCTTTGCCCCGGCGCTGAGCTTTAGCGCACGCGCGAGCGCCTCCGCTTCTTTGGGCTTGAGCAGCCGCGCCGCTTCCGCAACCAGGGTGAGCGCGCGCTCCGCGTCGATCCGGGCCGGATCTCCCGCAGGCTTTTGCAACGCGGGCTCGCGCGCTTTTGCTTCTTCTAGGAACAGCCGCTTAGCATCCGGATCGAGGATGCGCTGCGCTTCCCGTTCGACGAGTGATGATGGGGTTCCCATCGGCGCGCCGCGTGAGTCTAAACCTTTCGCGTCGATTTCTTGCAGCTTGGCAAACAGCGCCGCAGCGCGAGCATCGGCGACCTCAGGCGACACGCCATACTTGTCGACGAGCAGCGTCTTGATGTCGCTTTGCGAGAACTTGGCGCCCTCGCTGAGCTGCGCAACGTGATCAAAGACAAAACGTCCGGCCGCAAAATCACCCACAGTGTTTTCGAGGGGCAGGTCTTCTTTGGCGAGGCCCAGCTTCTGAGCGCCCTCCTCGAGTGACAGGCGAAACAGCTTGGCCGTCTCGGCGGGAGACTCTGCTTGGCGTGACTCGGCGAGCGCGTAACGACCAAGTGCTTCGAGCTGCAACGCCTTCTTCTTGTCTGGCGAAAGGTCTAGGGTCGCCAGGTCACGCCCCAGCTCCTCAAGCGCTTCTCGGCGCAGCTTCGGAGCGTCTGCTCGAACGGCTGGGTCCAAGCTAACACCGGCTGCGTCAGCTGTGCCGAGTTTCTCAGCGTAGCGGTCGGCAATGAACACGCGTGCCGCCTCGTTGCCAATCGCTGCGCGTTTGTCGGCAGGCAGTCCCGTTTGTTTGTCGTACGCAGCACGCACTTCTTGTGGCGTTTTGGCGTTGGCCGACGCGATAGCAGCGTCGTGCACCGCTCGCAGCTCGGTCGGGCTGAGCGTTACATCGGCCCCTAGTGCGGTTCGAACAAGTGATTCCGCGAACTGCCGATCGACGGCCCACCCAACGAACGCTTCTGCCGCGTCACCCTTCAGCCCGAGCTGGGTTGCGAGCTTGGACCAGCTCGCGAGCGAGAGGACGCCGTTTGGCGCCTCGGCGCCGAACATGACCATCAATTTTTCCGCGGCGCGGGCCTGCCCTTCGCTCAGGGGTTCTCCGGGTTTGGCGCCGCGCAGCTGCTTTGCGTAGAACGGGCCGAGGCGCATTTGCATGAATGCACTCACCTCACCTGAGCCAAGCGGCGGCGTCACCGCAGACAGCGCTTCTTGCACTTTCGCTTCGAAACGTTCGAGGTCCGCCGTGGTGAGTTTTTTGGAGTCGAGATCGAGCTTGAGCTCGCTCGCCGCGTGTCCAAAGGCCCAATCTGCCGCCTGCATCCCGCGCATGGAGGACAGCAGCGCGTCCGGAATCTTTTGCGCCGGATCTGTCACCGACGCGTTGTAGTCGGAAACGCCTTTTTCGAGCGCAGCGAAATTCTTCTCGAAGTCCGTGCGCGACGGATGGTGCGTTGCAGAGGCGAGCTTAAAATACGCGACGAGGTTCTTTTCGAACGCAGCCGCGGCAGGTCCCTTACCGAGCAAACCTTCGGACGCAAGACGCGCGGCCTCCTCTGGCGGAAGCTGTTTGAGCGCTTCTTTCGCCTGCCCTCGCGCACCGAGCTCGTGCATCAGCTCGCCGTGCAGCGAGGGAACGACGAGCATCGCTTTGTCCATGATCTGCTCAGCCCAATGCTGCCGCTCAGGATCGCGCATGCGCGCAATGACAAAGTTGCGAATGAGGAAGTCAGCACCCGGAATGACAGCGCCACTGAGGAACTGCTTGGTCAGCGCGCTGCTGGGCCCCGCAGAGATGCGCGCGGCCCCGCCCACTTGAACCATCTGCATCAGCGAGGCAACGACCTTGGACAAATCGCTATTCTCGCCAACGATAGGCCCGAGCAGCTTGACGACGATCTTCTGCGCTTCGACGACGCCATACATGTGCGCGGAGCCAACGAGGAAGCGCACGGTCATGAGCACGCGTGCGCGTGAAGCCGCATTACCGAGATTGAGCGCGCTGCGTAGCGCAGCAGATTTTTCGATGAGCGACATCAGCCGGACGGCCATGGTGCCGGCTTCGGCAGCCTCGCCGCCGATCGCGACGGGCGCAGCGACGGGAATGGCAACGGACAAGACGAGTACGCACGCTTCTTGGGCGAGCATGATCGCCTTCATGTTCTTCGCGTAGAACTCGAGCATGCCCTTATGCTCGTCGGCACCCATCTGCATCTTCCACGGCATGTCTTGGAAGCCGATTGCTTTCATTGATGCAGCGGAAAAATCGCTCCAATCTCCCGTCTTGGTGATGGTTCTGAAGAGGGGGTCATCCTTCAAGGCGAGATAGGCCCTGAACAGTTGAGGACCGATGTTCGGACCCGCCACGATCACGTTGTCGTTGCCGAGCTTCGTCGTCCAATACGGGATCTCATCGAGCGCGCGTTGTCGCTCGAGCTCCATCGCGCTCGGCGTGAGAATGACGTCATCAGTGTACTTGGTGAGGCCAAGACCCTGCATACCCGTCATCGCTTGGCGCGCGGCGTCGATCGCAAGCCGTGGCTCCTCGCCGCCTATGGATGCGAACATGAGCGCCATCACGCCATCTGCGGCATTGGGGCCACCCGCATTCAGTGCAGCGATGTACATGTTTTCGAGGGTGCCGATGCCGCTGACGATATCTTCTTGCGCGTGACGGATGCGCGCGCGGCCAGCGTCAGTCCCTTGGTCATCGAGCTGCCACAGTAGCTTCTGGTTCTGCCAACCAGTCAGTAGCTTCGCGAGCGGATGAATCGAGTCGCTCGTTTGAATGTCGAGATCGAGCTGGTCGCCCGTCAGCGTCGTGCGAGCAACGGCGGCGCGCGAACCAATCGACAAACGGAACGATTCGAATAGGGCGCCATAGAACGCGCGCCGGTTGTCGGTGACCGCCTTGGCTGCCGCGGCTCCTTTTTGCGCACGGTCGAGCTCGTCGGCAGCGCTCCTTTGGTCCGCTTCTGACCAGGCTGCCGTGTCTTTGTCGGAGGTTGTTTTGACCATCCCGTCGGCAGCCGCACGAATGTCGTCTGCAGTTTTGCCGAGTGCGTCAACGTCACCATTGTTGTAGGCGAGCGCAAGCGGATCCGTTTTCTTGCCGTCTGCGCCTCTGGCGGCTGCACCGCGTGCTGCGTAGCCAAAGCCGCGCTCGAGTGTATTCCAAGCGCTAGCCTCGAGGATCTTCGCCGCCGTCGCGCGTACGGTCAGGTTCGTGATCTTGGTTGTTTGGTCGAGGCCACTGGCAAGCGCTTGCTTGGCTTTGTGCGGCTCGCCGGTCCCAGCCGCAACACTGGCAAAGTGGCCGTGAAGACCAGCACTTTGTTTTAGCGCCTGATCACGCTCGCGTGAAGCTTGGTCGCTGCTGACGGTTTCCGGAATCGTGGCATCGAACGCAACAACCGTCGCTTCCATCTTGCCAACAAGACGGCGCCGCTTTGACGCAGTTAGCTCTTGGTCGCCGCTCAGTGCGGTGAGGCTGCTCTTGTCATTGCCAACGAGCCCCTGCTGCGTGGACTTCAGGTCGTTCGTGCTCGTTAGTTTGTCACGCGCGATGTCAGTGTCGAAGAGCCACTGCGCCACCCACTTCGTCGGCTTGAGCTCATTCGAGTCAGACAGGGTGAGGGGTGCGCCCAGGATCCTATCGACCGTTTCATCCGTACTGATGCTGCTAGACAGCACCTCGCTTTGCAGCGTGTAGCCCTTCACCATGGCGCTGCGTTGGGCGATGCGCGCCTCTAAGTAGCCCTTGAATTGTTTCTGCGCGCCTTCTTCTGCAACATAGTGTTGGTCGAGCGCGAGCTCTGCTTGGGAAACCGAGCCGAGCACGCGGCGCTTGTCCGCGGGCGCCACGACGGCAGATGTAGCGGCCCACGTGCGAATGCCATCGAGCCGGGTTTCGACCCGATCTGCATAATCCGGTTGCGCAAG
>JBIKMD010000292.1:0-5902 GCA_044359465.1 Myxococcota bacterium | reverse complement strand
GCAGCAAACGAAGAAGCTGACGCCGTGGCCTACACGCTCGAATGCACGGATTGCGTCGTGCCCGCCGCAGATGCTGCAACGGTCATCACACCTGGCATGGGCACAGTGTCTTTGCGCCTCTACAACCCACGCGACAAAGGCGGCGCCAATCAGCTCTATGAAAGTAAAGCAGCGCGGATGGGCCAGACCAACGTGCTCGCTTTCACTATTGCCGGGAGCTCATTTTGGGGTTTGACCACGGATGACACTGGCTCGCTGCGAACCTTGCTAGGCGGCGCGCTTCCGGGCGGCGCGGTCATTTCGGCGGCGGTTTCAGGCTTGCGGCAAACCCCAAGCACCTCGTTTGGGTCGATGGTTCGCAGCGGCCTCGCAGTAGGCAGCCCAGTGGCTCGGCGCAGTTTTTGGTTGCTACGCCTACGGGCCTCGCGACGCTCCTCGTCAAAGCAGACACCCAAGCAACACTAACGCCGATTGGACCACCCGAAGCCGACATTGGCATCATTGCGCAAGCGGGCGATCATTTGGCGCTCGCGTATCACACGCAGAACGAAGGCACGCGTGACTCGGAAGTGACGGTGCTGCTCGGCGGCGGCGCAGCCCCTGTGGTGGCGCCCATGCTTGGCGTTCCCGCTGCACTCTGGAGCAACGGCACGGACTTCAAAGTTGTCGTAAAAAACAGCGACAGCATTGCGGCGTTTTGGGATGGCACCACACGCATCGATCTTCCGCGCAGCGACGAAGCTGCCTGCACGGCGGTGGCATTCTCACCTTCAGGTGAGCTCGTGTTTCTGATCGCCGGTCCGCAATCTGCGGTGCTGTGGGCCGTGACGAACGGCGTGCTCACCGGGCCAAAAGTGTTGTCCGTACGCGATAGCGCGGGCCCAGCGACAGCCGCGTGCGCCGCCACCTTTGGAAAGAGTCTGCTGCACGTGGCCTGGGCAGAAGACGGCGCTTCGATTCAGCACCAAATGATCGACTTGAAGACAGGAAAGGTCGAGCTTCGCACCAAACACGACACTGCGAAAAACAGCGTTTCCAACATTCGCTGAACGGCTCAGACGCTTGCGCGGCGCATGTGCCCATTGCGCCCTATTCTTTACGCTTTACGAACTTCGCAAATCCCCGGCTGGAAAATCGCGACTGCGCATTGGCTCGAAATCGGCCTGACATCGAGTAAATGAATGGTCCGTGTCAGTGACCCTTTGTTTCACCGAGCCGCGCCGTAGTGCGCAGGATTTTCAACTGGAGGACCCTCTAGCCTTCAGTGTGCTCGAAGCACAAATCGCGAGCCGGCTCTGGCCAGGGTTCACACGGCACACCACCCAGCCCGCGTACTACGTCATGGTGTGTTACGGCTTGCTCATGGCGGAGACGGCCGCGACGCAGCATGGCCTCACCCAAAACGACGACACGATTCGTACACTCTTTCACCGCTGGGAACGCTTGTGGGCACTAGCTGTATGCCTAGGGCACGACGGTGACTTGTCGAACGAAGTAGGCATGCGCGGTAAAGACGGCGTGCTCGCCGCGTACCACGCGCCAACGCTCGACTACCGCTTCTTGGCTAGGCGCCGCGAGTTGTCGTCGCTCGGCGCTTATCTCACATCGCTGCGCGAGCATGGCCTCGTACGTCCTGACCGTTTGCGTCTCACGCCTATGGGTTGGGACCTAGCGCAGTGGATGTTCGATGCTGACGCTAGCTTCGAGAAAATCATTGTCACGCTGCTGAGACCTGGCAACAGCGACGTTCCCAAACAAGCACGAAGCTCGCTGGTGGAGCTCGGCAAACGAGGAGCCCTCTCCGCCATCGCTGCGCGGCAAGGCGTGAGGCCGCTGCTCTGGCACCGTTTATTCGAGAGCACTGACGCGCGCTTTGCGGTGCTGCGCGAGATGACCAAAATCGTGCAAACGAGCGATCTCGAACCGCGCGCGTTGCTCGAGCAGATCGCCGGCAGCGGCAGCACATCGAGCAAGCTGCGAGACCTAGCAACCCTCGCGATCGTCTTCGGCGATTTGACCATGAGCCTGCGCACTATTTTTGATCGCATGTACCAAGCGGTGTTGTCGCGCGGCTACGCGAGTGACTGGGGCGAATGCGTACACGCCGCAATTCCTGCGGGTTTTGCGGCCGTCCTCAACTCACACATCGCCAACTGGCGGCGCTTTTCCGGCGCCGAACCGCTGCTTGCAACCATGACCTACGGCCCCAAGCTCAACCAAGTTGTGAGGCGGCTCAACTCACAGAACGCCTACCATATCTTTGAATCTGTCTTGCACTTGCACGTGCAGATGCAACGCGTGCGAGGAAAAGGCGCGTGGATCGATCGCAAAGGCGAGGTCGTCTATTTGCGCCATTCTGGTTACGACGTGCGTGCGCTCGAAGGCGGGGAATGGGCACCAGGCTACCGCGTTGGGATGATGCGTAAGCTGATTGCGGAGCTCAGCAGCGCATGACACTCATCCACCACGCGACTGATTTCGTCGATTTTTTGCGGCCTCCTACCGGTCGCTGCCTTGGCGCTGTGTTCTCGAGCTATGACTTCGATGAAGCGTTCTTCGAATCCGTGCTCGCGAGCTTATTGCCGATTCATGCTGACCCGGACACAGACCCCGATCGCTTCGTAGATGAAGGGCGCCGCCGGCTGCGCGAGACGCCCGTCTGTGTGCTCGTGGATGGTCATCGTGCGCGCGGCGGACACCGTTTGCCTTTCGATTTAGTGAAGGCCTCACCGAGCATCGCTTTTCACGTGAAGCTCGCGCTGACTTTGTTCGCAGATCAGGCGCGTTTGATGATTGGCTCGGCCAACCTCACCGAAGGTGGTTATGGCGGCAATGCAGAGCTCGTCGCGCAGCTCGTGCTCGACTATGAGCGAGACAGCGCGCTGCTCGCATCAGTGCGGCAGCTCATGGTGGCCTCGGGCATGGGCGGCGAAGCATGGGAGCGCGTAGAAGCGCAGCTCGCACTTCTTTGTAGCGAGAAAGTGCGCGCGCCCTCAGCGCTGCTGCACTCGAACAAAGACCGGTCGGTATTCGATCAACTCATCGCGCGCCTACCCAAGAAGACCAGAATCGACGGCGTCTCGCTGCTGCTCGGCGTGCAGCCAGAAGACGACCCCGTCGCAGAAACCCGTTTGATCGACGAGCTCATGGACCGCTTAGCCAAGGTGGACAAGAAGCTTCCGCCCATGGAGATCGGGTTGCCATGGGAAGGGAATGCGGTAGCACCTCCTACCGATACACCGCCGCCCACACTCGAAAGTTTGTTTGGGCAGCTCTGTGCCCGGCTCGTCACAACGGCGGGGCAGCGCACGCTGGAATACATCGTGCCACTTCGTGCTGAAGGCGCAGATGTGATCTGTCAAAACGGCGCGCGCATCGCCAAACGTAAGCTCAAAGAAGCGCTAGCGGAAACGCCACCGACGCTCTGGCTGGTGCCTGAGATCGTTGGCGTAGGTCCGGTGGCGCCGCTAGAGCGTTTGTTCGAGCGCGCGCCGGTGCAGATCTTTGCCTTTCCTGAGCTTCGTTTAGACGGCGGCCAAGTGTTTCACCGCGCGCTCCACGCTAAGCTGATCGCCGTACGCACCACCGAAGGCAAACAGAAAAAAACCCACTTGCTCATTGGCGCGCCAAGCTTCGAGCGTTTTGCTGACGAAACAAACACTGTCATGGAAGCCGCACTGCACGACGTGCGGCCTGGCCATTTGATGATCGAAGCGCTTGCGCCCGAGCTCGTGCCGGCACCTGTCGAGCAACTCTATTTGCAGAACCGGCCGCTCCCGGCGCCGCAAGCACAACACCAGTGCCCACTCGAGACCGCCATCTTCGACGCGCGAACGCGCTCGTTGCAGCTCACCTTCCGTCCAGGAACGCGGACGCTGAACGTCGTCTATCAAAGCGGCGAAGAAGAGCTCGAGCTCATCGATGGCGAACCGCACCTCAATGAAAGCTTTCCGGACTTTCCGCTCGACCGCCACAGCTCCGAGCTGACGGTGTCAGTACAAGAGGACCGCTGGTTGGTGCCGATTGCGTTTCGCCATTTGCCCGAGCTCGTGTGTGATGAGGACCTCCGCAGCGCAACGACGCTCGAGGCAGACGAGCTTCCACTAGACGCCGCTGGACCAGGCCAAGTCTTTCGTTCGATCGCAACCTTGATTGACGACATCAAACACGCCGGTGTTTCACTCGGTGCCTTTGCGGTAGCCATGCGCGGACCAAACGGGCTCGCGCGCTTTGCCGAACGTTGGACGATTGAAGCGCAGAGCGATGACGGTATCGACCGCAGCGAAGCATGGCTCTACGGACAAGAGCTCGCCCGCGCGCTTCGCCAACTGCGCTTTGGGAAAGACGCAAGCGGCCGCTACCGCGAACGCGAGATCAAAACCTTCCTCACCACACTCGAAGCGCGTCTCAATGCGATCGCCGCGCGCGCCGCGTACGTTAAATCGATCGATCGGTTCTACAGGCAATGAAGCCCAACAAACGCAATCCCAAATGGCTGCGTAGCATCGTGAATCTGTCTGCACGCGCGCAGCAAGAGCACATCAGGCCTGAAGTGATCGCGATGCAAGAGCGCACGGTGCTTGCCGCGCTCGATATTTTGGATCGCGAAGCGGGCGTCCTCCTCGCAGACGAAGTTGGCATGGGGAAGACGTTTCAAACGCTAGGCATCATTGCCTGCACGCTGGAGCGAGACCCGCAAGCACGCATTCTTGTGGTCACGCCAACGCCAGAGCTCAACGAGCAATGGTATTGGTCGTCGCAGCGTTTTGGTGAGCACGGCTTCTATCCGTTCAAAACCCACGCCTTTGGCGTGGCGAACCACCTCCGCGATTTGCCCGAGCAATCGCAAAAGCACTCCGTGGTCTTCGCACCGCTCACGATTTTCATTGGCACGAGGGAGCGTGAGCAACGCGGCTTTTTGCTAGCGTTATGGGCAAAAAAACAGAAGATCAGAAAGCTAGGAGCGATCACGGCACGCATCACTGCCGCGGGCGTGCCCATGGCGCCGAGTGACGAGCTGCTCGGTCACTCATTGACGGAGCTCGCCAAAAAGCCACTCAAGAACGCCTTCTCACGCGCCAAAGAGGAAGGTGAAGGTGGCTTTCGCGGCTTAGACGAGCTGCACTCGGAGGGCCTCAGCGGCTTCGACTCCGCTATCGCCGTTCGCAGAGCTTTCGACAGGGCGCACTTTCATGTGCTGCGATCGCTCGTCCCCACGTATCGCCTCTTAGTCGTAGACGAGGCACACAAGCTAAAAGATCCTTGGACTGTACGCGCGCAAGCAGTCACCCAAGTACTCAAAAAAAATTACGACAAAGCGGTCTTTCTCACTGCGACGCCCTTTCAGCTCGGCCTCGAGGAGCTGCGCCACGTCTTTCAGTTGTTCTTCAATGCGCGCACGGTGCCAGAAACCTTCGCGGCGGACGTGGAGCGGCTGTTCGACTCCGTGCGCAACTACCAGCAAGCGTACACCCGCTTTGAAACCCAGTGGCGCTACGTTGACGAACAGCAAGCGGCGGCGCTCACGCAGTGGTACGCACGTGCGTCTGAAAACAACGAGCCCGCATTCGATCGTTTGCAAGACGGCAACGTGCGGCTCGTCGCCGAACAAATTTGGCGTTTGATCAAACTCAAACAAGAAGAAGTCGAGCCCGCGTTTCGTCAGTGGATGCTTCGCAGCCTCAAACCAGGGAAACATGCCCGGCGTGACGTGCAGCTTTGGCGTATCGAGCCCAAAGGCGAGGCGATTGTGCCTTTTGTGCTCTACGAACGACTCATTGCTGAAGCCCGTACCAGCGCCGAAAAGAAAAAGCGCGCGAGTGACCCGCTGTTGTTAGAGGCGAGCATCTCGAGCTCTTTTGCTGCTGCACGAGCAGGTCGTTTGTTACACGAGCGGGCCAAA
>JBIKMD010000291.1:0-5932 GCA_044359465.1 Myxococcota bacterium | reverse complement strand
CGGAAACGCTTCCGTTGAGTTTCCGCCGGGGTCATTTCGGCCGTCGCTCATCGTCCACGCACTTTCTTAGTTTCCTTCAGTACGTTGGGTAGGTCTCGTTGCGTATTCACAACGTGACGCTTCTTGCTCATCACATGGATTTCAGCGCGCGCAGCTGGCCCAACTCAGTATTTCGGTGACAAACGTTTGACTGCGGGTGTCTGGAGGCGCGTTCCTATCGCCCAAAGACAATCGAATGAATCCACCCGATCCGTATTCCTGGTCGATCTACTCTTCCGTATTCCTGGTCGATTTACTCTTCGCCCAAAGACAATCGAATGAATCCACCCGATCCGTATTCCTGGTCGATTTACTCTCCTCTCGTATTCCTGGTCGATTTACTCTTCTCTTGGTCGATTTACTCTTTTTTCACCTTCATGAGCGCCCATGCGACGAGCACCGACGCGCAATAGAGCGCGTGATACGCCACACCAACCGCAAAACCACGTGCCTCATCCACCCCATACAGCGCCAGCGTCGTTTGCGTGGCGAACTCCCAGATGCCGAGGCCCGCAGGTACCGGGATCGTGAGTCCGAGCGTCACCGCAGCGACCACAGCAAAAGAAGCCTGGATGTCGATCGCATAAGCGCGCAGTAGGCAGGCGACAACAACGGCTTCGAAGCACCAGCTCAGCGCAGCCAGCACGAACAGTACGAGCACACGACTTCGTCCGCCGGCTTTGAAGTGGCGATCGCCAAAGACCACGAGCGCAACAATCCCAAGTAGTGCGCTCACTACGAGGACATGCAAGATCCATTTGGTCTGAATAGTCAGGCGCTCAGCGAGGAGCGTTGGTGTGAAGACAGCGACACACAGACCGAAGATTGACAGCCACGCGAAGTTGTCGAGCGCGATGAGCGCAAGGGCGCGAAGCTTCCCTGTATACTTCGCAAGCGCAAGTACGCGGTCACTTTCGCCGAGACGTGCGGGGACTACGAGGTTGAACGCGGCAGCTCGCACGGAGCTGCTACAGGCTTGGGCGAGCGGCATGGCGCCGCCTGAAAGCCAGTGTAAACGCACGCCAGAACAC
The DNA here is from genome assembly GCA_044359465.1 of Myxococcota bacterium. Taxonomy (GTDB): domain Bacteria; phylum Myxococcota; class JADLHZ01; order JADLHZ01; family JADLHZ01; genus JADLHZ01. Next base: position 4,862 of record JBIKMD010000291.1, on the reverse strand, counting down.
AGCGTTGGCACCATGGCCATGAGCAGCGCCATGAGAATCCACGCAGCATCCCCCCCGCGCAGGGCGATCAGGACCTTCTCTGGCCCAAGCGAGTATAGGGCGAACACGCATAGGCATGTGGCGATGAAGCCTGCGACTGCGAGGAGTCTCTTATTTGTCGTAACTGAAGACATACTCGCGTTCGAGTCGAACCACCTGCGTCGGATTGGTGCGCGTTGCGATGTCTTCGAGCTGGCTCCGATTCAAACGTCCAAGATGTGCGCCGCTGACACCGGGATCGCTGAGGACCTTGGCGAGCCGCCCAAGTAGTCCGCTGCGTGACGCCCAGTTCACGTGCGGCTCCACCACGATGAGCCGCTTCTTGGCTGCGCGTTTTGCTTTTTCGATCACAGCCTCATGGCCGGGATAGATGTGGCACAACGCACCCATGAGAAGCACAGTGTCTGCTTCTGGGAAGGCGTCGTGACGAACGTCCACGACACGCGCGTCGTATCCCTCGCGTGCGAAGTGCGAGATGAACGTGCGGTTCGCGTCAGCGGGCATGTAGTGAATGGTCTTCGGAAGATGGTGTCGCACTTCGCCGTCACCGCAGCACAGATCGAGCACACGATCGTTTGGCCCGACGAGTGGTTTGATGACTTCCCACCGCTTGTCGAGCTCATTGCCGTAGAGCGCGCGAAGCGCAAATGTGTAGATCTTCGGATTCCAATAGATAGGGCTGCGCATGGCGAGCGGCTCATGGTTTGAATGGATACTATTCGTCAAGTACCTAGTCATGAGAGGGCGGCGCACAGGTCATTCTGTGATTCTGAGCAGCGTCGCCTTCATGTCGCCAGCTGCGAACTCCTCAGCAGCTGAAAAACAGCTCAGACCGCATAAAGCGCGGGACGAGGGCGTAAACACGATGTGAGCCGTGACACCCATTCGCCGCAGGTACGCGCAGTCGTTTTGACAGAGTCGCTCGTTGTGCTGCCGCATCTCTGCGTGCGCTGGCCATGCCCCGGCGTAAGAGAATCCATACATTGATCGCCGCGGCGAAGCGAGCTCGAAGGCCACGTCTTCAGTCGTCTGCCATGCCCATTGCTCATTGCCGTAATCCACGAACCAAGTGGTGGGCTGCACCACATCGCTCGGCGCTAGGGCGTTGGTCAGATCGCGCGACAACGAGGCCATGTTTGCGGTCTTTTTTGCCGCCGCTATCACATCTGGTGAAACGATCGCTGTGCGATTCAAACCTTTGACCGTGAACCAAAGCGCAAGCACGAGCAACAACCAGACCGCGCGGCGATGCCAAAAGAATGTGGTTGCCGTTGCAATGCACATGGTGATCAGCGCCGACCAACCGTTCACCCACGCGAGCTCGGTGTAGAACTTGAGCATGTGGCGCGCGCTAGGCTGAAGGTAAAAAAACACCACCACGCAAGTACAGACGCAGAGATAGTAGATGACACCAAGCAAGAGCGCGCGTTTTGCGTGCCGTCTCAGCAAGAACGCCCCAAGCGCGGCAAGCAACAACATCGCAGGACGGCCGCGATGGTTGAGCAACGTTTCGGCGGGCCAAACCAGGCGATAGGGCTTCCAAGTGAGCTCGGGGAAATGATCGATGAGACGCCCGCCCGGCGTGCCTTGAGCGGCTACTCCCATGGAGCCTTGCGCAAGGAACAAGGCGCACAAAGCGGCGGCAATGACGAAGGGTGCAGCGAGTCTCAGCATTTGCTCACGACGAGGAACGCTGGGCCTTGACGGATCCCTGACGAAGCTCGCCAGACCAAACAGGAGCAGTGCGAAGAATCCCGTGAACGCCACTGGTGCGTTTACGGGATTGGCGAGCGCAATGATCGCGCAGGCGACAATGGCTACGGTTGCCCACGCTATCCGTCTTCCTCGGCTCATCATGGCGTAGGCCGCGAGCAAGAGCCAAACACCGTGCGTGAGCTTGAGCGTGCCTGCGTACTCCCGTGCAATGATCTCAACATCGAAGCTGAGAAGAGAGAGCCTGAGCGCGAATGCCGCGAAGCGTGGACCTTTGCAGATCTCGAACGCGCCGAACACGAGCAGACTCACCGCGAAGGATGGGTAGAGGTGCTCGAGCGCGAGCGAGCTCATCAAGGGCGTGGCGAGAGTCCACGGGAGCAGCAACGCAAGCGGTGGATAACTCATGAGCCCGCCGCTCAGCGAAGTCAGGGTGAAGAACCCAGCGCGCCGCGTAGGCTCGAGGTTCAGCGCCATGATCCCTGCATCAGCGCCGCAGTAGTCTGGACCAATCACGCAGCGGGCGCTGAAGACCAGCGATGCCGTGAGCAGGGCGAGGGAGACCAAATGCTCACGCGAACCTGCTTCAACAAGCGATCCGCGTGTCCAGCGCCAACCGAGGATGATGAGAAACAGAGGAAGCGCGCCATCGGCGACCGGCAAGCGGACGAGCGAGGAGATCGCAAACGCGACCATGCAGACCAACATCCCGAGCAACACGTCGATCGCAAAAGGCTTTTTGCTGTCGCCTAGAAATGCACGCCGCGCGCCCCCGCCAATGACTGTGAGCACGAACGAGGACCACGCAACGCTCACGAATGGGAGCACGAGAGCGAGCAACGGATGGCCGGCGTAAATCATGAAGAAGTTGGCAACACAGTGGGCAGGCAATGCGTCACTCGAATGGTACGCGTGTCTCTGAGTTTCGCTGGATGCATCTTTTTCTCGTACCTGCTTATGGAACTCTGAGCACCGGGTATTCGTTCATCTTGGCGTCATAAGCTGGGTGGCGGCGGTAGAAGAAGTCGAGGCGCGCATCGTGGTCATCGCGGAACTTCACGTCTTCGTAAAGCTTCGTTTCGAACGCTGCCTTCAATGAAGGGTCGGCGGCCATCATTTTGCGGGCTTCTTCCTCGGCGACGTAGGGTTCCATGTATTCTTTTTGTTCGAAGTGCGCGTTGAAGAAACCCCAAGCGGCGTAGCTGTCTGGCGCTTCGGGTTCAAGCAGGTGCGAGAGCAAGCGCGACTTTGCTTGGTCAACACGCACGTACAATGACCCTTTGAGCGCCGTGCGCTGCGCCGCTGCCTGCCATTTGCCTTGGACTTTGAGCGTCTGGTGGCTCTCGTAGGGCTTCGTGCCGAAGGTTGCGGTTGTGGCGCGGTAGACTTCGGACTGAAGGGGGCGGTCTTTGCTCAGGACTTCAAAACTGATGCCGTGCAGCGCGAGGCGTTCGCCGAGCCATGCGTACTGAGGCGGAATCACATAGGCCTTCGCTGTTTTCGCGGTGAGCACAGGTTTCACCGTGGTCAGAAGCGGCACACGCCAGATCTCCGGCTTGGTCTCGTCGTACTGCGTCCATAAACCGCCACTCACTTCCGAGCGCACGCGTTCGTAGTGATAACCAAGAAAGTCGATCATCTCTTTGGTGCCGTCGTTATCCCAAGCAAGCACCATATCGCTTGGCCGTTCGGCATCGGCTGCGACGCCCGCCGCTTTCCATGCTTTGGCGTCGGTGGCGGCATGCGACAACAAGGAACGCAGCACGTCGCGTGTGGCCATGACCCGTGTTTTGTAGGGCTTCCATGAGTGTGTCTCGACCAGAATGCCGAGCCGGTTGCGGAGTGACCAGTAGGGGCTCGACAAACGAGGCGGCGCGACGCCGATGTTGAAGCCTTCGGATGGGTCGTCATTGTCGAACGCAGGATAGAAACGATCGAGCGCCAGATGGCCGCTCTTTTTGAGATCGACCTGAACTTTGTCTGAGAGTGTTTTGGCTGCCTTCATGAGCGGCTCGGGACCGGCGGCAACCGGCTCAATCAACACCGCCACATCGTGCTGAAACTTGGCGCCATCGGTCACATGCAGGTCCACGAGTAGCGCCGGATCCCATTTGCTAATCAAGGCGAGCATGGCGCGCATTTCCGGCGCGTCTGCTTTGGCCCAATCACGGTTGAGGTTGAGGTTCTGCGACGTGACGCGCCAACCCATCTGCTCAGGGCCGCGTTGGTTCGGCCGGTGGTTTGGGCCCACACGCTCGTGCCCGTCGATGTTGAACACTGGGACGAACAGAATCGTTACTTCTTTGAGGACAGCGTCGTTGCGATCGAGGATTTCACGCAGCACCAAAAAACCGGCGTCTTTTCCGTCAATCTCGCCCGCGTGAATGCCTCCTTCGAAAAACACGACAGGCCGTGCACGCTTGTTTGCGAGTGCGGGCGTGAAGGTTCCGTCGCTGGACGCAATGAGCAGCTTCATGGGCCGCCCTTCGGGAGTGGTGCCGAAGGACTCGCAGGTCACGCGGCCTGGATACTTCTTGGCAAACGCATCACACAGCGTGATCACTTCATCGTAGCGACCGGTGCGAACAAAATCACTTTGCTCGGCTACAGTTGAGAGTGGAGCCGCTGCTACAAAGAGCAGAGCGAGTAACACTTAGAGCTCCACCGCATAGACGAAGCTTGCGCGTGGGGCGCGCAGCATGCGTTCGGTGATCACCGCATGAAGCTTCTTGGCGTTGTCGCTGTCGATGAACTCAGCAATCAATTGCTCGGCGCTCTTTTTGTCGCCGCTGCCTTTGATTTTGGCGACGACGGCCATGAGCTTGGCGAACGCTGCCGGCGCCTTTTCTAGGTGGAAAGTGAAGGCACCCTTGTCGACACCGTTGGCGGCTAGCGTGTTCGCATCGAAGGTGACCACACCTTCTTTCATCAAAAAGCCCACTTCTATGGCTGCGAGCTGCGAGTAGGGGCGGGGTTTGTGACTCTCGTCGAACATCCCGCGTGAGATGTGCCCAAAGGCCCAAATCACGTCACTCGCATGCGAATCTTGGCGTTGTTTGTCGGTGATGAGTTTTTTATCGGCGAGCCAGTCGGCAAAATACGCGGCGGCC
>JBIKMD010000290.1:0-5934 GCA_044359465.1 Myxococcota bacterium | reverse complement strand
GCGAGACCGTGCGCGTGATTCTCGAACCGCAGGCAGATGTTGGCAATTTGAGCGGCCTCGCGGTGGAGCGCATCGAAGCGGATGTGCGCGATCAACAGGCCATGGTGCGTGCGCTCGAAGGCGCCAGCACCTTGTATCACCTGGCCGCCATCTACCGTGTATGGGTACCGGATCCGTCTTTGCTCTGGTCGGTGAACATCGATGGCACAGTCGCAACACTGTTAGCCGCACAAAAGGCAGGCGTGCCGAAGATCGTCTATACCTCGTCCATCTCTGCGATTGGCGCGCGTGATGACGGCGGCCTGAGTGACGAAACGACACCCTTCAATTTATGGTCGATCGCCAACGACTATATCCAATCGAAGTTTCTGTCGGACAACATTGCGCTCGAGTTTGCGCGGGCGGGCGTGCCGGTTGTCGTTGTGCTGCCGGGGTTTCCTTTTGGTCCGCGCGACGCCACGCCGACCCCCACCGGGAACATTGTGTTGTCCATTTTGCGCGGTGAAGTGCCAGCGCTCTCTGCGGGTGGCTTTTCCGCGATTGACGTCGATGATTGTGCAGCAGGTCATGTGCTCGCGGCCGAACGAGGACGGGTTGGCGAACGCTACATTCTCTCCAACCACAACATCGCGTTCAGCGACTTTGTCCGCTTGGTGTGCCGGATTGCTGGCCGCTCACCGCCGCGAGTTTCTATACCGCGCGCAGCACTGACTACAGCCGCGGCGGCGTTTGAATGGTGGTCAGGCAATGTGAGCCACAAACCACCGGTCGCGACGGTGAAATCTACTCAATATATGCAGCGTGCCATTTACTTCGATAATCAAAAAGCGCGCCGCGAGTTGTCCTTGCCGCAAACACCATTGGAAACATCGATCCACAACGCCATTGATTGGTTCGTGCACAACCAGCGCGTGTGACGCATGTCAGTAGTGCGTAGGCAGCACTAGGTACTCTCTCCACCAATGCACATAGCTGAACGCGGCCGTTCCTGAGACAAGCGAGAGCGAAAACGCACCATTCGTAGGCACAGTAGGCGCGTGCACGAACGCCTGGGGAACCGTGTCTGCGACAAAGTTCGCGAGATTCGCGGCGCCCTCGCCGCCTTGCCCCGTTGAGCAGCTCACCAAATAGATGTCTCCGCCGGACGCGACCACTTGCGGAAACCCACTCTGCCAAAGCTCCGTATCACTGACCTGCAGCGCGTCCGTTTCCCCTCCCCCAACGGAAAAGTGCAGGGCCTGCTGCTGACCGTGCCCCGCGAGCGCGACGATCTCGGCTGGTGTGTCTCCAAACAGCTCCGCGATGGCAGCGTAGAGATCACCTTCGCTCGCCGCTTCGTAGTACAACACGCGATACTCGTGACTGAGCGCGCCAATGCCCTGTGCGTCGTCAAAAGCGCCGTTGTGATCGGCCTTTGGATAAACGGCAAAGAGGACAGGTCGAGGGTCAAACCTACGTTCGCCAATGGGCTGTAGCTGGCGCTCTCGGTTGGCGATGAGCTCGCGCAACGCTTTAGCTGAGCCGAGGCGTTTCGGGTGCTCGATGTGCAAGCGCATGAGCTCGGCCTGCGCCTCGGTCCACTTGCCGCGAAGCCCTGGCGACCGAGCAAGAAGCGTGTCGCGCACAGCCGCAGGAAACCACAGGAGCGGAAGTGGTTCATCTTCGAGCGCCGCGAGCGCTTGCGCAGCGTCGTAGAGTGACACGTCGGCAAGGACGCGCTGCGTGCGTGCAAAGATGCTGCGGAGCGAACGGTCTTCGTACGGCATGCCAGCGTATCGGCACGCGCTCGGCGGCCTGTGAATACACTGACTACCCGGTCAGCTCAGGCTCAGCGCCTACCTTTGAAACCCATCATGTTTTGGACGGCGGATTCACTTGCCTCGGCAATCTCGCCCTCCTCGCGCACGCGATCCGCACAATCCTCGCACATTTTGCGTGATTTGCCGTCGACTTTGACGCTGACGAGCTTGTCTGCTTCATTCCCACATTCTTTGCATTCAGCCATGCGCAGCAGCATAACAATGGAGCGATTGAGTGGCCACTTCCCCAGCGATCAAATTGAATGACGGCCGATCCATCCCTCAGCTCGGATTTGGTGTGTACCAAACGAGCCCCGGTGAACAGGCGCAAAACGCCGTACGAGAAGCGTTGAAGGTGGGCTACCGCCACATCGACACCGCTCAGTTCTATCGAAACGAAAAGGACGTAGGCGAAGCGGTGCGCAGCAGCGGTCTCAAACGCGATGAGGTGTTCGTCACCACCAAAATTGCCAACCCCAACCAAGGTTTGGAAAAAACCAAGTTCTCCCTCGACAAGAGCCTTCAGCAAGCGGGCTTCGATTTCTTTGATTTGGTGCTCGTACACTTTCCCGTCACGGGCAAACGCTTAGACACCTGGCGCGCGCTGATTGAAATGAAAAAAGAAGGCAAAGCCGAATCGATTGGCGTGAGCAACTTCACCGTTCGGCACCTGGAAGAATTGCTCGCAGCCTCAGACGTTGTGCCTGCGGTGAACCAAGTCGAGTTCAATCCGTTCTGCCACCAGCGTGAGTTGCTCGTGTTTTGCGAGAAACACGGCATCAAGATCCAAGCTTATGCGCCGCTGACGCAAGGACAACGCTTAGCGCATCCCGCGATCACTGCCGTTGCAACGAAGCTGAAGCGCACCCCTGGGCAGGTGATGCTGCGTTGGGCGGTGCAGCATGGGCTCGTCGTCCTACCAAAATCGGTCACGCCTTCGCGCATCGCAGAGAACGCGGCCATCTTCGACTTCGAGATTCCTGCGAGCGATATGCAAGCGCTCGATGCGCTCGACGAAAACCTACGCACTTGCTGGGATCCGAGCGACGTTCCGTAGAGGAGGCAGCATGTGGCTCACGCTCATTGCGACTTGGGTGCTCATGAGTAGCGACGCAAAACTCACGCACGTGGAACCCGCATGGACGGTTTCTATCGAGCACAATTCCGGCGGGATGGACGATGCCGCCAGAGAAGCAGACGCGCTCAGCCGAAGGAAAGAAGCGACTACGCCCTGGTTTCGACGCGTTACAGAGGAGCTGACGCTCGTCATGCTTGCGCTATCAAAGGACAAGGCGTGGCAGCTGCGCAACGTGGCGTCACCGGAAGAACGGGCAAAGCTCCCCCGCATCTACGAGGAGCGCGTTGAAGCCACTGCCGCTGCGACGCACGAGAAAACAGGGAACCGTCGCTGCATCTACGTACTGCGCTTTCATCCCGCACGCGTCAGCGGCGTAATCTTTTTGGAGCTCGTGCTCAATCGCCTCCCGCCGCGCAGCGTTCGCGAAGCGCTTGCGAAAGAGGTCACAGAACGACTGGCGAAGCTTCCTGAAGACACGCTTGCGCCATGAGCACCGCGGCTGCGATCCAATTCGTGAAGTACGCGCAGTAGGTGCTAAGTTCCCTGGGTGAAAGCCACAGACATCATTGCCGATCTGCTCCAAGGCCGCGCTAGCGTCACGCCGCAGCTGACCGTCCAACTGTCCGCCCGTGACGGCGGTAGCCTGCAAGACAAGTTTCGCCAGGCCTACTTTTGGATCGTCAACAACGCGGTCATTTCGCCGTACTACGACGTGCACTTTGGCGGTCAAAAACGCATCGCATTTGGCACCGAGAATCTAGATCTGCCGCAATCATACTCGTATTCGAGTTACATCCTCCTGCCTTTGCTGACGCTCATGTCACGCAAACGGGCGTTGATGATCGGCGCGCCAGGGCGCGGGAAAACGTCGATTGCGATCTTGATGGGCATTCTCAGCGGCTACTCCAAAGACGAGCTGCAGCGCTCCGTGCAGCACGGGCATCCGCAGCTCACGGTCTCGGACTTGCTCGGGGCGCCGCTGCCGTCTGATCTCGTCAAAGCCGAGAGTGCGGATGCGATCAAAGTCTCGTGGCGCAAGTGGCTGACCATGCGCGTGAAAATCGTAGACGAATACAACCGCATCCCCACTAAGACACAATCGGCGCTGCTCTCGCTGTTGTCCGAAGGTTACGCCGAGATGTTCGATCAATCCGTGAATGTGGGCGATTCGGCTTGGTTTCTGACCGCGAACGACGACCAAGGTGGCGGCACCTTTGCCGTCATCGAGGCCCTCAAGGACCGTATCGATGTCGTCGTCCGCTGCACCTCGTTCAACTCGCGCTATTTGGAGCTGCTAGTCTCCCGCATCGAGAGTGGACGCGCGCCCGAAGACTTCGTGCCGGCGGACATCATCTTCACGGAAGAAGAGCTCAAAGCGGCGGCCGCGCAGATTCGTGCCATGCCGATGTCCGGCGCCGTCAGTGATCGTTTGGGCTTCTTCCTTGGCCAACTCGATTTCTGCCGCCAAGCCTCCGATCACTTCGAGTACAAGAACAAAGACACCTTGCACCTGGGCGGGAAAAAGCTTTCCGCCGTTTGCAACGAGCAATGCCCACTCGACAAGAACGTGCACCTTTGCACGCAGACAGAGAACGGCGTCAGCGTGCGTGCGTTTCTCACGGCGATCCATTTCGCCAAGGCGCTCGCGTACTTCCGCGGCGCCAAAGAAGTTGAGACCGAAGATCTCCGCCAAATTCTGCCGTGGGTACTCCACGAAAAGCTCGTTCCGAACCGTCAGAGCGCCTTCTTCGATCGTGAAGAGCGTCAACGTTTGCTCGTCGATCGCGTTGGCTGGATTCGTCAGATGTTCGACACGGCCATGACGCAGTTCGCTGCGCACGAGCCCATTCGCGTAAAAGTGGTGGCCCTGAAGAAGGAACTAGACAAGGGGCTCGAAGGCGTGAGCGCGGACGCCGCGCAGAAAATGCAGCGCGGTATTCTCCAGCTTCTTGAAGAGCTCGGCAAAAAGAGCGAGCTCAGCGGTCCGATCTACGAGGACATCGTCCATCTCAAAGCGATGTACTCGCGTGTGCAAAACTTCCTCAACTGGCTACAGCGCTAATTCACTTTTTGTCACACTGCCCCGTTCAAGGCTGACGGCAGATGAGATCCGCCAGGCGAGTGGTTGCATCCTCGACCACGCTCACACGTTGGGCGTTCGCTGCGAACGTTTCGAGCGCGCCGAAGCTTGCGGCAAGCGCCTCACCCGTCAGTTTTGCCTTGGCGAGCGACGCCGGACCTAGCGCCGCTCGGGCTACACGTTCACCCCAGAAAAACTGATCGAGCGTATGCGCCACGATGAGCTGCGGCACGCGTGATTTGAGCGCCGCGTGTGTGGTGCCAGCGCCGCCATGATGGACCACGCCCGAAAGACGCGGGAACAGCGCAAGATGCGGTTCATCGCCAATGACGAGTACGTCGTCCGCGTGCGCGACCGTGTAGCCCGCCCAGCCTGAAGAAAGCAGCAGCGCGACGCCCGCCTTACGAGCCGCAGCTCGAATGAGAGCGGCGGTCGCTTCGGCCCGATCATCGGTCATGCTCCCAAACCCCACGTAGACAATACGCGAATGCGCCGCCAGAAAGCTCTCTACTTCTGCCGAAACACGACGTGTGTCGGAGTAGAAGATCGCGCCATACACCGTCACGTCGGACGGTGTGCCTCGCGGCAATAAGAAAGGGTCACAACAGAGCACGCGCTGCTTGCCGAGCGCGACGCCGAGGAGATCGCGTACTGGCGCAAGCCCCGCGCCTTTGCGCAGCGCACCGATCTTGCGTTTCAGGATGTTGCGCCAAAGCTGCTCGTAACCAGCCCAGGCAAGCCAATTCATCCAACGCGGAAGGCGCTGCGTCTCGAGGAGCGGCGGTGGCCACGCGCTCGCTGGAAACATCTGCGGCAGCAGTGCGGCGTAGAGATAACGGGCCCCTCTGGCCTCCGCAACGTGCCCGGCTGAGAATTGGAGCCCACTGCCAACAAACGTCGTATTCGTGTCGAACAAGTCGGCAAAGCAGCGCCACTGCTGCTCGGCTTGTTCAACGAAAACTTCGCTCAAAAAGTGA
>JBIKMD010000289.1:0-5941 GCA_044359465.1 Myxococcota bacterium | reverse complement strand
GGCGCTCGGCCTTTTGTTTGCTTCCACTGGTAGCGTCACCATCGAAGACAACGCGCTCGGAGCGAATGCAGAGACTGGTGATGCCACTGTCATCTCGCTTTCAGGCACGAGCCACGTCCGCATCGCGCGCAATTCAATCACAGCCTCCGCAACCTACTTTGGTGCCGCGGTTGCGGCTTCCGCCGCAGGCATTAAACTGTCGCAAACAACCAGTACTCAGGTTGTGAACAACCCAGTCATCAGGGTGAACCAAAGCGGCACCGCGTATGGCATTGCGATTCTCGATGGCGCGATCGATCGCCAAGGGCTCCGAACGGCAGGAGCCTCAACAGACCTGCTGATAGAAGGGAATGCACGCATCAGTGGGGGGAGTGGGGTCGATGGACCAACACCGCAAGACTGTTCCGTGGTTGTGTCACCGCAAACCGCTGACATTGCTGCGGGCATCGTGCTTGTCGGAAGCGTCAGGCCCATCGTGCGTGGCAACGGTCGCCCGCAGCAACCGAGCAGCGGCATCGCTGGTGGGCGGACTCGGCCGTATTGGGATGAGAGTGCGCGCCGCCTTCCTCCCACGGTCGTTGGCCTGTGGCTCGTAGAAACCGACGCGGCATCCATTGAAAACAATGAGCTTCGCGGCGGTGAAGTGGTGCCGATTGGTGACTCAGCCTGTGTGACTCAAAGCGCAGCGCCTGCGACGATCGCAGTGCTCGATGGGCTACCGCGCAATGGCGTGGTGCCAGCCGAGGGTGGTTCGACCGCTCTCACGCTGCGTGGCAACGGGATTGACTGCGCGGCGCCAGCGAACGCTACGTTGAAAGAACCCTCGCGCTGCGAAGCCGTCGTGCTCGCGACGTCTCACGCAGTCGTGGAGAATAACTTCATTGGCGCGAGCGAGGGCGCGTCATTGCTTGCACTGCGCGCGCAGGGTGGGGATGCGGTGTTGCTCAACAACCTCCTCTCGCTCGACGTCGTAACGGACGGCGTGCCGGCACCCACGGGACGCACCTACGACAAGCGCGGCGTGATTGTGGAGGACGCAGCGTCGCTTGAGCTCATTCACAACATCTTTCGCGTTGCAGATGACGCGCAGAGCTCGCTCGTGTTGTTCAGCGGCCCCTTGGCCCTGCTCTACGGAAACTTGGTCGACACGGACGTGCCGCTCGATGCTGGGTCTTCGTCGCTAGTGTTGGCATCGCCGACCAACAGTGAGGCCAAAGCCCGCTATCTCGACTTTGGCTCCGTGTGGCAACGCTCTCTATCGCGCATGCCCGCTACTTCGGACGCCCTCAATTTTGCGCCTCGCGGCGCGTCATTTAGTACCTCGGACATCGATGGACAAACGCGGGATGCGACACCTGACGCAGGACCGGACGAGCTCGTGCGATAAGAGTGGCCTGAACAGCATCGTCTAGGTTACGCTTCTTGTAATGGTCACGCCTACGCCTCAACCACAGCAAGCCGATACGCCCCTCATGATATCGCGCGGCGCGGAAGCTTTCACTGGCGCCAGGTCGGAAGCAACCCGCTTTGTCGTACGCAATCCTCACGAGGCCGCGGAGCTCATGGTGTTAGTGCGTGTGGTGGGTCCGTACATACTGGGTTTGCCAGTGCGTGAAACCCGCCGCGATGATGTGGGGCGTGATGTGCCGGGGGTGGGCGGGTTTGCGCATCCGGCATCGATTCCTGAAGCTGTGAGCGCCAGCTATCGCAACAATCCGGGCTGCCGCAGTGATCCATTCGTTGCTGCTATGCTTGGTACCGCGAGTCGGCGCGTGGCTGGTCCTGCGAATGAGCGGATCGCCGTGTTTTTTCCTGTTCCCTCCGCGCTGCGTCCTGCGATTGAAACGAGCGCGCGGCCGCAGGCTCCGTCGAGCGAGCCTGACAACAAGAACAATGCAGCGTTGGACAAGCCAAAAGACCAACGCGGCGTGTCCATCAAGGAGGAGAAGGAAGCCGTAAAAGCGCAGGAGAAGCAACTCGAGCGAGACAACGCGCTGAGCCCTGAGAACCGCGTTGCACCACCCGAAACTGCGGACGCGAGGACCACTGTGCTCTACGAGCGTTATGTGGACGTTCGAACGGACATGGAGCGTGCAAGCTTTACGCTACAGGAACGCGGGTCAGACGCAGGTCCTGTGCTCACTCGAAACGAGCAGACGGGACGCGATCCCGCTAACCGAGCACTCGAACAAAAGCTCGTCGATCAAACTTTGCGTCTCGACTCGGCGTCGCGTGAGTTTTTTTCTAAGCCTGGTTGGCAGCGCGAAGCGGGATTCCAGCGTGCTCTCGTGCTCAGCATGTATGCAACCGGTCTACCGCTCGAGCAGGCATTGAAAGAGCTTGGTGCCATGTTTAGCGGACGCGGGGTTGTGGACATTGAACAACTCTCGAAGCTGGCGAACGCCTACGGCTTGAACGAGCTCAATACGACGCTCTCTGAGACGCTCCGAGTGCCACCCGAACTGGTGGCGCAACGCGACGCGGAGCGCCTCGCGCAGATGCAGAAGTTAAAAGGCGGACGCCTCCCGGAAGAGATGCTGCTTCAGCAGCAGCAGGCCCGCGAAGCCACCGGCAAGAAGAGCAAACGCGGCACGGCTGACGATCGCATTGACAGCGTCGATCGCGATCCTCGCGGCGGACACCAGCAGCAGCAAGAACAAGAGGAAGCCGAGGAGCTCATCGCTGACGATGAGGCGACCAATCCCGGTTTCGTGTTGAAGCTTTAGGGCGCCAGCGCGTGAGCATTCGAATCGGCGACCCGCGCGAGCTCACGCCGCGTCGAAATTGAAAATCTTCTTACGCACTAGGTCGCGGAGCACGTCTTCGATCTCCGTAGGTGGTAGATCGATGGTGGCCATGATTTCTTTTGGGGGCTTACCCGCACGCACTGCCTGAAGGATCGGCAAGATGCGCTGCGGGACGAGCTGAATGTAAAAATCGAGCACGCGCATGTCCAGCCGAATCGCTTGCGCCGTGACTAGGTTCGTGTCGACCACACGCTGCTCGGCTTCGGTGAGGTCACGCTCGGCCTCGAGCATCAGCTTGTCGAACGCGACGTCGATGTTTGCTGGAAGCCGCGCCGATTCAGGTGAGATCCAAAGTTCGCCGTTCGTTTGCGCGCACAATTCTTCGAACGCCAGGGTTCCGCTCGACTCGACCATGCCCGTGTCTTCGACCGACGCAGGTTGTCCAAAAGCTATTTCTGCCGTAATTTTGTGCCAAATGTTCTCGACGCGTAGGGTGCCAGAGAAACGCGCGGCGTTGAGCAAACGCAGAGCATGTTTGATACCAATCGCTTCAATACGTGTCTGGTAAACGGCAGTGAGACCCGTTGCGATCATCTTTGCGAGCTCTGTGCGCGGCCGCAGCAGCGCATCAATACGCTGAATGAGTTGGCCCAGCATGGTGCCTTTGGCGACGTAGCCATCAGCGGTCACGCCCACTTCACGTAGCTTCACTTCCAGATCGGGATACGCAGACAAGAAAATGAAGCGTGCCTCATTGACGCGGAAGTCTGCGCGCACCGCATGGTACATCTGCCAGCCGTCCATCTCCGGCATCATGATGTCGCAGATGATGATGTCCGGGCGAACCTCTACGGCCTTCATCAGGCCCAAACGACCATTGGTCGCAACGCTCACATCGTAGCCACTCATGGTGAGCGCGCGTTCCATGATCTTCAAGATGTCGGGCTCGTCGTCGACGATGAGAATCGACCCTTTGTGCTTGGCAGCAGCCTGCTGTGGCGCAGCTACTGGCGCGGGCGCCTCGGTCTTGGCTTCGACGATGTCATCGGCTTTGAGCTCGACGATGTCCGCCTGCACGCCGTCAAGGTCTGAGAGCTTGAACTCGCCCTCGGTCAGCGCCTTGAGCTGCGCGAGCCCTTCGGCGCCTCTGTTTCCGCCATAACTTGATTCGGAAACGCGGCCGCCGGTGAACACCACACGACCTTTGCCTTCTGGCGTCTTCAATTCGAGGACGCCAGAGCGGCGCTCGCGCTCCATCATTTGCAAGAGCACATCGAGCGGCGTGCGGCGTAGCGAGCCATGCATTTGGTTGCGCCGCGACGCGAGGTCCGCCAGTAGGTCTTTGAGCTGCTGGCCAAGTCGCGCTGGATGGAACGGTTTTTCGAAGTAGCCGACGCAGCCGTGTTGAAAGGCGCGGGGCATCGCAGCCTCTGGTGGTGCTGCGCTCAAAAAGACCACCGGAATGGCTGCTGTGAGCGGGTTGCCACGAAGCGCCTGCATGATGCTGTAACCGTCCATGCGCGGCATCATCAGATCGCTCACGATGATCCGCGGGAGCTCTTTCACGCAGGTCTCGAGAGCGCGCAGTGGGTCGTTGACGGTCACCACGCTAAAGCCGGTACGCTCGAGCGCATGCTTTACGAGCATGAGAATTTGCGTCTCATCGTCGATGACGACGACTTTGATTGGGGGACCGGACGGAACTACAACTGGTTTAGTAGGAGGAGGAGCCACGCAAACCTTCTATCGGTTGCGAGCGACTGAGTTTCAAGCGAAGTCTATAATCACGACACCACGTTCGCCTTCTTCGTGGTCCGGCCGGCTATCTTGCTCGCGCGGTTTTTCAGGCGGCGGCGAGGGCAAGGGAAGCTCGAGAACTGGTCGTACATCTTCCCGCGCACGCTCGCGCTTGCGAAGTTGCTCGATGATGAAGGCGTCTAACACAATGACTCTCCTTCTATGCGTTGGCTCAAACAACGCTCACAAGTGGTTCCGCTATGATCATCTTATCGGGAATTCCGGTCACTTGGTTAGAATTTCTCTGTCATGATCGCATTTTCTTGGGGAACGGTGCGTCGATTTGACGACGGCTCCTCACGATTTTTGGCTTTGGAGGTCCAATCCCCGTTCATTTCGCGTCTTGTCTCGCAGTCAAAGGGGCCTTAGGGTGCGCGTGTGCACACACTAGGCGAGATCTTCAAGACCGGCGGCATTACCTTGGCCTCCATCTGTCTGCTGGCGCTGTTAGCCTCCTTCGTCCTCTTTGAACGGCTCATTGCCACCTCAGGGGTGCGCGAACGCGTTCGTACAGCCACGGATTCATTGATTAAATTGCTCTATCAGGGCGAGCTGGCCACGGCCCGTTCTCAGGCCGCATCAATTGAGCAGCCGGTGGGGAGTTTGTTTACCGAGGCCCTTGGACGCGTTGCGCAAAATCGCTCGGGTATTCGGGAGACCATTGAACGACAGCGCGCACAGTTCAACCAAAGCTTGCGCCAGGGCCTATGGATGCTTGGAACAATCGCTGCCGCTGCCCCGTTCATTGGTTTGTTTGGAACGGTGGTTGGCATCATGCAATCCTTTAAAGACATTGCAGACACGGGTGGCGGCGGTTTTGCGGTGGTCTCTCGCGGTTTGTCTGAGGCGTTGATCACCACGGCTGCCGGCATCATCGTCGCCGTCATGGCCGTCGTGTTTTACAACTTTCTCCAGGCGCGGCTCGGTAAGATTGCCTTCGCCGTGCGGCTCTCATGCGAGGAGCTCGCGGAAGTACTGATCGAGCAGCGAAGTCAGCCCAAGGACAAGCCGTAAATGGCAGTCACGGGACCGAGCGGCGGCGGAGGCGGCGGTGAGTGGGAAGACGAAGAAGGCGGTATCTTCGCCGAAATCAACGTCACGCCGCTCGTGGACGTCATGCTCGTCTTGCTCATCATCTTTATGGTGTCGACGACGATTATCACCGAGGATCAAAAATCCGCAGGCATCAAAGTGGATCTGCCGAAGGCATCTTCGTCGGGTGGCGCGGCAGAAGCTGGCGATGTGATTGTGGCTCTAACCAAAGAGGGCCAAATCGTTCACGCTGGTGAGTCGCTGAATCTAGAACAGCTCAAGGGGATTCTTGAAGCTGCAAAAACGAAGAATCCGAAAACCGTGGTGATTGTGCAGGCTGACCGGGAAGTACAGCACGGCCGCGT
>JBIKMD010000288.1:0-5947 GCA_044359465.1 Myxococcota bacterium | reverse complement strand
AAGGTCGCAGCTTGGCCTTGCTCGTCGAACGCCATCACCACGACTGCTGCGCCGTACTTCAAGATTGTGCGCGCATTTTCGCGGAACTTCGCTTCGCCCTCTTTGAGCGAAATCGAGTTGACGATGCCTTTACCTTGCAAGCACTTGAGGCCTGCTTGAATGACTTCCCACTTGGAGGAGTCCACCATGAACGGCACTTTAGCGACCTCGGGTTCGCTGCCGAGGAGCTGCAAGTAGCGCGTCATGGCTTGGACGCCATCGATCATGCCTTCATCCATGCAGATGTCGATGACGTTGGCGCCGTTCTCCACCTGCTGACGCGCGACGCTCACGGCTTCTTCGTAGTTGCCCTCTTTGATGAGCTTCGCAAACTTGGGTGAGCCGGCAACGTTGGTGCGCTCGCCGATCATCATGAACTGACCGATTTGCTGCGTGAAGGGTTGCGAGCCGGAAAGCCGTAGTGGTTTGGTTGCGGCAGCCGGCACTGCGACCGCGATCTTGCGCGACGGTTGGCCTTTGAGCGCCTGTGCAATGGCTGCAATGTGTTCCGGTGTGTTGCCGCAGCAGCCGCCGGCAATGTTGATGAGCCCATTCTTGGCAAAGTCGCCCAGGTATTTCGCCATGTGCACAGGTTCGAGATCGAAGCCCGTGGGCGAAAGAGGGTTTGGTAAGCCCGCGTTCGGGTAGCACGAGATCGCGGTGTCTGACTTCTGCGACAGCTCGGCGAGGAACGGATACATGAGATCCGGACCCAGCGAACAGTTGAGCCCGACCGATACTGGATTCACGTGTTTGACCGCGTTCCAGTAGGCTTCAATCGTCTGCGCCGAGATCATGGTTTCACCGCCGCGACCAACTGCCGCGGAGATCATGACCGGCAGCTCGACTTTGTCTTCATCGAAGACTTCGCGAATGGCTACGAGCGCGGCTTTGGCGTTGAGCGAGTCGAAGATTGTTTCTACGAGAAGAAGATCGGAACCGCCTTTGATGAGCGCGCGAATCTGCTGAAGGTAGGCCGTCTTGACCTGATCAAAGTTGACCACACGAAAGCCCGAGTCATCGGCGTCAGGTGAGTTCGACAGTGACACCGTGAGCGGCCCAATGGCGCCAGCGACAAACCGGCGCACACCGTCTTTCGCTTCTGCTTTTGCTGCCATCTCGCGGCACTGGCGTGCAGAGGTTTCGTTGATCTCCCAAGCGAGATCGCAGAGGAACTTGTCGTGAATGATCTTGTCGTAGAAAGCCGGATCTTTTCGGCCGCCATGCTCGCGTGGATCATCGACGAAGAACTCGCTCTGCGAGATGCTGGTGGCACCAAAAGTGTTGGTTTCTATGATGTCTGCGCCCGCTTCCAAAAAGCGACGGTGGATGTCGCAGATCATCTGCGGCTGCGTGAGCGAAAAGATATCGCCGTTGTTGAGCAGATCTTTTGGCGCGTCCGCAAAACGGGTCCCGCGAATGTCTTTTTCGGTCATGCCATAGGTGCGGATGGTGGTGCCCATGGCTCCGTCAATGATGGCGATGCGTTGCTGGAGAAGCGCTTTAAAGGGATGGGTCATCGTTTTTTCGCTTTGCGCGCCGAGGCGCTGGTGACTTGAAAATGGGGCGCACGCTTCTCACGCATGACCGTGCCGCAGTGCTCTACTTCTAGTGCTGCGTTCTTGATCATCTTGGTGATCGCAGCGTCAGTGAATCCGTTGTTGACGTGTTGATAAGCGGCCACGTCGTGATCGTGTTCGCCAAGGGTCACTATGACGAGCTTGCCATTGGGTCTCAGCACGCGGCCTGCTTCGCCAATGGCACGTGCTGGTTTGTCAGCATAGCTCAGCACGTTGAAGAGTAGGACTTGGTCGAAGCTCTCGTCCGGAAAGGGGAGCTCGTGCGCGTCCCCTATCGCGAAGCGCAGGTTGCCAAAGTCACGCAGGCGATCTTTGGCTGCGTCGATCACTTTTTCGCTGCGGTCGATGCAGGTGAGCGATTTGCTTCGCGGCGCGAGCATCTTCGCGACGGCGCCGTCGCCTGAGCCAACGTCGAGCACATCGCCAAGCTCTAGCAGTCCCAATAGCCCGCGGGCGTACGCTTCCCAGGTGCGACCAGGCGAGTAGTGGCGCTCCATTTCACCAGCGAACGCCTCTGGCCATGACGCGCGTGCGCGAATGAGCGCTTCCCGTCGCTGCCGGTCGCTAGAGAATACAGCGTCATCCAGTGAGCCGCGGACGATCTGCCAAAGCTTTTGCGCGTCTGCTTCGAGCGCATCGGTGGAGAAAGCATAATAGGTAGCCGCCCCTGCTTTGCGGTCGCGTAAGACGCCCGCTTCACGCAGGCGACCGAGGTGAGTGGAGACCCGTGATTGTACCATCTCCGTGATCGCCGTGATTTCAGCGACGGTGAGCTCGGTTGCCTCGAGCAACGCCAAGAGACGAAGCCGCGTGGGCTCACCGAACAATTGTAGAAGGTCAGACACCTTTGAAACCGACACGGAATCACTCCATCATGATTGGCGGATTGTACACGGTCGGGGTGCGATCGGCAAGTGGACCACTTGCGACGCTTTTGGCTTGGGGGAAGGCGTGCGGATCTTTATTGATATCGGAGGTTTACGCGGATTGACGCTGTGCGGCGTTTAGGATGCCCGTTCGCCCAGTCTGGACTGCAATTGCATGCGAAGCTGCAGCAACGCTTGTTGCTCCTCTGGAGCGGTCCTAGCGAGTTTCTCCTCTTTAGCGTGGCAACGCGCGAGCACAATGCGAGCGTATGGCTCAACGAATCGCCACGCGTCGATGGGTACACAAAGCAGGTTTTGCACTTCGGTTTCGACGCTCAGGGGCTCAGACATGACAACCTCCGGAACCAGGAGAATCAAGTGTCATGCCAGGCAGATTCATCAATCAAAACGCAGGCTGCAAGGCGGGTTCCACGCACCCGTGGGTAGTGAGCACCCAGTCTCAGGCACGCCGGGCGACCTGCTCGAGCACTTGCAGGCGCACCATCTCGTCGACCGCCAGTGGAGACAAATCGGCGCGCAACACGAGCGGCGCTTTGGGTGCCTGCGTTGTGCCAAGTGCAAGCAGTTTCTTCTCCCCGTCTAGCAGGATCGGTAGTCCTTTTTTGGGATTCACAATCTCCTCGCCTTCAAAACCCGGCGGCGCGCCGAGTTGTTCGGGCACACGGTAGCGATAGATCAGGTTGCCCGAGGCGCGCCCGTTGACGATCTGCGGCGTCACGCTCACGATCTCACATTCGATCTCGTCGCCAGACTCAACAGCCGCACGAATCTCTCGCGTGCGACGCAGCGTGATCCAAGCAGCATACAAAAGACCGCCACCAAACCCGAGCACACCCACGCCAAACATGAACGCAAACGAGGCCCACCGGCCGCCCGTCACATCAACCGCCCAACTCAGCGCAAAGCGCTCTGGGTGGCCCTTCATGTAGCGCACGCTCACTTCGGCATTCTCATCCACTGTGGAGCCGAGTGTGTCGAACTCCACCTTGTAGGTGTGCTCGACGTCGTCTTCATCCGCAAAGCTGACCTGCAGATCGTAGCCATTGAAAATGAACTTGTTGGTTTTGACTCTGCCGCTGGCGTCGGCAGGCGTTTGCACGTCGCCTTCTTTCCAGAGCCTTGAGTCTTCGAGAATCTTCTGCGCGCTGCCCCACTGCCACACACCATAGCCGCCGCCGATTGTTACGCTGCCAATGAGCAACGCGAGCGTCAGTAAGGATCGTTTGATGGTGAAACCCGATTTGAGATGCCAAGGACGAGGTGGCAGGAGGCTCATGCGCAGAATGTTACCCGCGGCGCGCGCCGAGTCTCACAAATCAACGTTCATGCCGGCTTGAGTGCCAGTTGTGCGCTATCTCGCGTCCCGAGCACTACTTGCTCACTTTGTTCGGTGGTTTTGTGGGTGACCTTCACACGCAGCAAACAATCGGCGGTCAAGGAAAACTCGATACGCAGTGGCACTGGATCGGGCTTGCCGGGTGCCACGCAGTCCACCTTGAAGGCGCCAAGGTGTTCGTTGCGGTTCAATTCCGGGGCGTCACCTTGCCACACGTTGATTGCGTAAGTGGGGAATTGTTCTTGCGAGACGGTGATGTCGATGGTGCGCTTGCACGGTACGGGCGTGTTGCGTTCGATAATCGGTTTCATGCGCGACCCAACCGCGACACCAATCGACATGCTGAGCACGTCTTTGAGCGTCTCCTTCGCTTGCGGACTGAACGCGCCGAGCAGTCCAGCGCCTAGTGCCACGGCTTCGTCCGGATTGATGTCGCTGCGCGGCGAGATCTTAAAGTAGTCACGCACTCGCTGCTGCACGTAGGGCATGCGTGATTGTCCACCAACCAAAATGACATCACCAATGTCACGCGCAGTCAGGCGCGCCTCCTTGAGTGCCATCTCGCAGATCTTGATGCTGCGAGACACGAGTGGCTCAACCAGCGCCTCCACACGTTCGCGTGTGAGCTCTACCTCTAGCTTTGCTTGCGTTCGATCGACGAGCAGGACGCTGCGCAAGGACACCATGGTTTTTTCGTGTGTGCTCAGCCGGCGCTTGGCTTGTTCAACTGCAGATTTAATAATCGCGATGGCGGCCGCATTCTGCGAGAGCTGCTTCTTGGTTTTGGCCGTAAAGGTCGCCATCACGTACTGCACAATCACGGTATCGAAATCTTCGCCGCCGAGGAAGGTGTCGCCCGCTGTCGCAAGGACTTGCAGCGCTTCGTGCGAGACGGCCATCACCGAGACGTCGAAGGTGCCGCCGCCGAGATCGTAGACGATGAGCTTGCGCGGTTGCGTACGATGCAAACCGTAGGCGATCGCCGCGGCAGTGGGTTCGTTGAGAATCCGTACCACTTCCAAACCTGCGAGCTTGCCGGCCTGCACCACCGCGTCGCGTTGGTTGTCATTGTAGTACGCCGGAACCGTGATGATGGCGTGCGCGACGGAGCGGTTCAACTGCTGCTCGGTGCGGTTGCGAATATAGCGAAGAATGCGCGCCGAGATCGCAGTGAGGGCCAAGGGACGCGTGTTGATGTCCACGGCGACTTTGCCGCCCGGGCCGGACACGATCTTGTAAGGGAAGCGCGACACCATGGTTTGTACTTCTGCCGACTCGTAGACGCGCCCGATGAAGCGTTTGGCTCCAAAGATAGTCCCACGCGGATTGACCGGAAGTGCGTCGAGCGCGGCTTGACCGAGTAGTTCTTTACCAGCCTGATCGACCCCGACCACTGAGGGGATGGAACGGACGCCGCTGCGCTTGTCGGTTTCGTCGCGCAGATCGATAATCACGGGTTTGCCATCGAGCACCACACAGGCGGCGCTGTTGCAGGTGCCAAGATCAATGCCGACGACCAACTCCGCGCCCACAGGTGCAGCCAGCACGTCGGTGGCACCTGCTAACTGCGCTCCGGCCGCGGCGCGTCGCAGTTGATGCTGTGGTCCACGTGTCGCGTCTTGCACGCCTGGGTTTTTGGCTTGGTGCTCGTCGACTTTGGCGTTGATCCACTTGCGGTATTCGGGATGCAGCCCATCGAAGCTGATCCCAATGCCCCAACTTGGATGGTGTTCTGTGACCACCGCGGGGGACTTGATCGCTTTGCCACCGGGAAATTCGATCACCAGAGCGATCTTGGTGCCAATGGGAACTTCCGTTTTACTTTGAACGTAGAGGCCGTCGAGGCCCGGGTTCTTGAGGTACGCAGTGAGGAACTCATCGAGTCCAGAGAGCTTGAGTTTGACCGGAAGAGCTTCGGGCGCCACCGCAAAAGGTTAGCACAACAAAGGTGCGCCGCCCGTTCGGTTGCGGCGAATCAGTCCGCTTTGTCGTGTAGGCAAGTGTAACTCCACAATCAGCGGCGAAATTTGCAACCCTCCGTTAGGCTCCACAGGTTTGGCTGGGCTCGGTTCCGAGGGAGCGTGGTATGTCTCGCAGGTACCTAT
>JBIKMD010000286.1:0-5958 GCA_044359465.1 Myxococcota bacterium | reverse complement strand
AGTTCATCAAGGTATCGAGCCTGGTGTGAGCCGTGAGCGCACGTTCAACGTCATCGCGAGAGACGCCGTCGCGGAAACCCAAATAGAGCCCAGCACCAGGCTCTGCCTCGAGAATGATCCAGCTTTCGGGCTTGCCCGATTGTTTGGGGCTGAGCCCAGCGTAGGCATCGGTTGGATGCACTTGCACGCTGAGCGCGTCTTTCGCGTCGAGCAGCTTCACCAGAATTGAAAGCCCGCCCTTCCCCGCCGCGGCGCCGAGCGCTGCTTTGGGATCGCGCGCAATGGCCTCGGCCAAGGTGATGTTGTCATGGTCGATCAGCCGCGAAGGAAAACTCGGCTCAACCGAAATTTCCCACGACTCACCAACACAAGCGTAGGCAGCCTTATCGGCGGAAATAGACAAGCCGCGCTTGTAGCGAGAGAGGATTTTTTGTCCGCCCCAAGGCGTACGCTGCGGCGGCGTAAAGTTGTCTGGCTGTAAGCGCCAAATGGTATCAAACACGCGCATGTCATAGGCAGATTTGCGGGTTCGCCGCTATGACCCAGGGCGAGAAGCTCACGCTCCTGCCTTCAGTTTTGATTGACGTACGTACGTACGTACGTTACTCAAGATCATGAACGCCACCCAGTTGCGCCAGTCACTCTATGCGGTGTTGGACCAAGTGCTTGAAACCGGTGAGCCGGTGCTCATCAAGCGCAACGGAAAAACGCTCAAGATTTGCGTGGAGCCAGTGCAGCAGACCCGCAAGATTCGTTGGCCCAAAGCCAACGCGGCCTTGGTCAATGGCGACGTGGACGACATCCTCGAGATCGATTGGTCCAAAGAGTGGAAACCATGAGGGTGTTCTTGGACACGCACGTCGTTGTCGTGATCACGGCAGAGGGGCGCAAAGGGTTGCCGAGAAAAGTCATCTCGCTCCTTGAACGCGCAGATGAGATCCTCGTGTCGCCCGCAGTCGTCCTGGAGCTAGCCCTCCTCCGAGAGATTGGCCGACTCAACGCTGGTCCCGAAGCTTTTATAGAGGTGCTAACAAAGACACTTCTCGCGCGGGTCTGCGACCGCTCGTGGCCGGCCATTGCGCTAGAAGCCACAAAACTAACCTGGACCCGTGACCCCTTCGACCGCTTCATCGCCGCGCATGCGACGGTCGCATCGGCCAGGCTCCTCACCAAAGATAGCCGCATTCTCGAGCACTGTTCATTCGCTACCTGGGACTGAGGGCGCCTCTGGATGCCGCGCTTAGCGCCGGCATGAGTCAGCTACTTGATCAATTGGTCCAAGCGGTCATCGATCCAGCGCTGCCTTTGTTCAATCGCATCAAAACGCGCCAAGAACGCATCGAGCCGGTGGTCTTTGGTGGATGACAACTTGGAATCGAAAAGGGTCTGCGCAGCTTCGAGTAGATCCAAACGTTGAGTCACTTGGCTCACGGCTCGTTCAATCGTTTCCACACGTTCGTCGAGTGTCATCACCGGGTTCTTTGCAGCGTCTGCGTCCCCTGGCAAGATGCATCGATGCGGCTGAGCTACGCGGTTCTCGTGCACAATGAAGGTGACTCGCTGGCAAAGCTGCTCGCGGCCATTCGCAAACCAGCGCGCGCGTTTGCGTGGGAAATCGTGCTCGTCGACGACTTCAGCACCGACCCTCGGACCTGCGAGATTCTCTCCGCGGAACAACTGGCAGGCACCAAGGTCTTCAAACGGGCACTCGCAGATGACTTTGCGGCGCAGAAGAACTTTTTGAACGAACAGTGCGGCGGGGACTACATCTTCAATTTGGACGCAGACGAGCTGCCACCACTCCGCCTCGTCGCCCAAGCGGACGTCTATTGCCGCCGCGAACCACAGGTGGACGTCTTTGAGCTGCCACGTTTGAACACCATCGCTGACGCGAGCGACGCAGATCTCAGTGCGTGGGGCAAAACACGAAACGCACTTCACCACATTGATTGGCCGGACTGGCAACAACGCCTCTACCGCCGCGTACCATCCATTCGTTGGCAGGGCCGTGTGCACGAAAAGCTCAGTGGCTATGGCTCGATCATGCGCTTTCCTGCGGAGCCAGGCTTTGCGATCGTGCATAGCAAGACCCGCGCGCAGCAAATGATCGCGCAGGCCAAGTACCTGAAGATCTAACCCACGGACTACGCCACCAATTTCACGCGCCAGCGCTGCACTTTGGCCTTGCGGAGCTGATCCTGCAGACAGCATTCGAGCGCCACGCTCTCGGACGCGCCAAGCTTCTTGGCGATCTTCCTCGCGAGCTCCACACTGACGGGCTGGCGGCCCTTCTCGATGTCGCAAAGGGTCGCCTTCGAGACCGCGAGCTTCTTGGCCGCTTCGACCTGGGTCCACTCGTGGCGATCGCGCCACACGCGTACAAAGTCACCCGTACGGCAAATGACCGTACTCGGCACCACGAATCGAAGGAGCACTTGGCCGTCGCAGGAAGGTCCTCCGCGCAACGCGGCCGCTGAGACTCAGAGTGACGCGGAGTCACCGTCTAGCGTGTCATCGTCCACAAAGAGCGCGTCGTCTGCCTCGAGCAAAAGCCGCGAACCAGGCGCCGCGGATTCCACCTCACGCAGCGCGCGTTCCATGGCCCGCTTTCGCACGTCCACCTTATCCACGGTGTTGCTCGCCTCCTGAAGCTTCTTCTTCACCATGGCGAGCACTTTTCCGTAGTTGCCAAACTCGGTCTTCACACCCGCGAGGATCTGCCACACCTCGTTCGAGCGCCGCTGAAGGACCACACTGCGATGCATGGTTTGCACGGTCGTAAGGAGCGCGAACAAATTAGTAGGTCCCGCGATCATCACACGATGCTCTTGCAGCATGGCGTCAACCAGCCCAGGACGACGCACAACCTCTGCATACAGGCCTTCGGTCGGCAAAAACATCACGCCAAACTCCACCGTAAACGGCGGTTTCACGTACTTTTCCGAAATGTCCCGCGCGGAGCGGCGCACCGAAGCTTCAAGCTGCTTGCCGGCCGCGAGCATGTCTTCCGCATGGGCCCGCTCAGAGGCGTCCACTAGCCGGTGGTAGTCTTCAATTGGGAACTTGGAATCGATGGGAAGCCATACAGTCTCCCCTTCCGCATGCGGCATACGCACGGCAAATTCCACATGCTCGTTCGTCGCCGGATCAATACGCACATTCCGGTCGAACTGCGCCGCCGTGAGGAACTCCTCCAAGATCCGCTGAAGCTGCACTTCTCCCCAGCCGCCGCGTGTTTTCACATTGACGAGCGCCTTGCGCAAATCGCCCACGGAAGCTGCGACAGTTTGCATCTCACCGAGCCCCTTATGGACTTGCTCCAATCGCTCGCTGACTTGCTTGAAGCTCTCACCAAGCCGCTTCTCGAGGGTGCCTTGCAGCTTTTCATCCACCGTTTGGCGCATGAGCTCGAGCTTCTGACCATTGTCGTCTTGCAACGTTCGGAGGCGCAGATCGATGCCGTCTTTGAGCTTATCCAGCGCTTCTCGGTTGGTTTCCGTGAGCCGCTCAATGCGCAGCGCCACTTGCGCCAGGCTGACGCTCGTTTCTTCTCGCAGCTTATCAAAACGCCCAAACAGGGTGTCTCGCACGTCACGCACGTCTGCGCGCAAGTCATCTCGCAGTGCGCGTTCGAGCCGCGCGGACTCGCGCCGAAGGCCAGACAAAACAAAGAGAGTGACCGTCAACGTTGCGAGCGAAGCGCAAATTGAAAGCACGATGAGCAACACCATGCGCCATGCCTAGCATGACCCGGCGTCAGATTGGGACGCCTGCGTGCGTTAGCGGCTAGATGGCGCCGGAATCGCAACGGGGGCTGGCTCGCAAAAACCAGAGGTTGACGCTGCGGCCGACTGCAGGAAGGTTTTGGCCTGCTGGCGTGCCACGGGATGTTCGAACAAGACGAAGTGACCGTCATAGGTGCGCCCGGACTCGACGCGGTAAACCACCGACGCCGCCGTCAAACGACCAGTGCGCGTTGTGGTATCCGTGGTCGAGATGCTCTCGCACGCACCCGTCGTAGAGTTTGGCGGGTCTGGCGGATTGCTTTGAGGCGGCACAGTAGTGGGCCGGCAATTGCACTGAATGCCGCCCGGCGCGCCCGTATCCGCCACCTGGCTCAAGCGTTTGAGCGGGCCGCGCGGCGCATCCGAGATTTCGAAAGCGCCAATTTGGCCAGGCGCCTCAACCGCGTCGTTCGCCGCATACACGGGCACGTTCCCGCGAACACCACTGAACGAACGCCACAAATCACTGGCCGTCCGCAGCGGCGTGTAACGGTCATCCAGGCCAATGATGTGCATCACCGACTTGCTGTTGGCCACCGGCGTCGCGGGATTCGCCCCTGGCACCGGCGGTAAGCCGAGCATCAACTCGAATGCCTGGGTCACACCAACGAGCGAACGGCCGAAATTGATTGGATCCGAACGCTCGCCCACCATTTGAATCAAACCGAGCACCGGGTGGTATTGGTTGGTTTGCGCATCTTGCAGCGCCGAGGTGATCAGGGTGTGAAAATCGATAGGCAGCGACTTGGTGAGCAACGACTGCGTCAGTCCCCCACCAGTGCCAGAGAGCAGCACGCTTTGCACATCAGCATTTGGCGCTTGCGCCAAGTACAAGACGCCGTTCGTTCCCCCCTGTGAATGGCCAATAAACAGACGTTTGCTGCCGGAGAGCGCAGTGTGCAGCGCGCTCAGATCTACCCCTGGCACCGCACTCGCCGTGCCCGCCGAGAGGCCTTTGGCGAAGCTGATGAACTGCGCGTAGTCAGCCACCGCCTGCAAACCATTGTCCCGCATCGCGCGCGGATTGCCGATGTTGAAGTACAACTGATCCGCACTGATCGCCGCATTACGCCGCGGCCCGTGCAGTGGCTGGTCAAAGGACAAAATCGCAATGCCGGGACCAACGGCTGAATCTTCGACAGCCAGCGTCGACGCAAGGTCCGTGCCGGGCGTCAGTTTGCCTTGCGCATCACTTTGGCCCTCGCCCGTAAAGCTCCGGAAGTTGCCACCCGTCCCATGCCCGTAGAGCGCAATTGCCCGATTGCCAGCCGTCGCGTAGGACTTGGGCACGGTCAGCGCGAAGCAGACCTCCTCCGTCCCCTGCACCTTCGCACTGTCCCCTTTTTTGGCTTGGCGGCGTAAACCGGAGCCGCCATCAGTATACTCAATGTATCCACCGTCGAGCAGGTAAGGCCGGGTGCCTGCTTGCATCACCGGCACCAGCAGCTTGCCGTGGTATTCGTCGAACAACGGGCTTGCCGCCGCCGGGCACTCACGCGCCGCCTCACCCTCGGCGCAAGGGGAGACCACGCCGGGCGCACACTTCACGAGACTGGTCACTTGCGCCTGCTGGTTCGTAGGCAACGTCGCCATCGTTTTCATCACGGCTTTGGCAGGCGCCTGCGTATCTTGCGTCCGGAACAACGTGAGACCCGCGAGAGGTGCGCGTGCTCCCGCGCCACTTGTCGGAATGGTCATCTGCCCATTGTCGAAGAACACGGCCCGCGCTGGCGCATAACATGCGTAAGGCCGCGCCATGCGATCACCCGCGGCAGGCACCGCTCCCGTCGCAAGGAGCGTTTGCAAGTCACTGTCGCGCGACAACGCTTCTCCGCTCTTCGACTTAATGCCAGACGTGAACGCCAGCGCATAAAGCGTGTTTGGCTCGAGCACGTTATCGGTGCGGGTTCTGAACACAAAGGTATTGGGACACATGAACGGCGTGCGCGATGGAATGACGAGCCACTCAGCGACGCCCGCAACACTCGCAGACTTCCACAGCGGTTTGGTGGTGTCGCCGCCTTCGAAATCTGAGGTGTAACAACCAAAATCGCTGTCGAGCGCGCCTATGTTTGCGCCGTCCTTCGGCTCGATTTTGAGCAAATAGATCGAGGGCGAGCTGACGTTGCCATAGGACAGCGAGTTCTCATCCACCGCCGAGGAAAAACGCATG
>JBIKMD010000285.1:0-5965 GCA_044359465.1 Myxococcota bacterium | reverse complement strand
ATACGGTGCAGCGCGGCGATGGCGCGATCCTGGGCGTCTTGCATGAGCACGCCCTCGGTCAGGCCGCCGCGCCCGAGCTTCACCATTTCTTTTTGACTATCGACGATTTCGTAACGACCGCGCGGATGCACCCGCGCGATGATCATGTGAATCGAGTTGGTCCCAATATCGATCGCAGCAATGCGCACTCCCACCTAGGTATCAGGAAATGTGAGCCATTCAAAGAAGTGCACACGAGGTTCGGTCTGGTAGATCTTCAAGGCGTATGGAGAGTCACAATGGCGGAGGCTGAAATGAACGCCCTGAATAAGCTCAAAGACGGTTTGCACTTCACCGTTGATGAGCTGGTCGTCAATCGCGGTGTGATGGTGGAAGATCTGCGGCTCGACGAGATTGATCTTCAGGACCAAACCTTTGCTGTTCACCCGGAGGGTGACGACGCACTGCTCGAGCATAGCCTGCAGCACTATGGTCAGATGGACCCGATTGTCGTGCGAAAGCACGACGGGCACTGGCAACTCGTTGATGGCTTTCGCCGCGTGCGGGTTGCGCAGCGTCTGCACATGGATCGTTTGAAGGCACGCAAATTCGATCTGTTGTCAGACGAAGACGCAGCCATGCTGGTGCTGAAGAACATCGCCATTGAGCTGCCGCTACCGGAAGCGCTTGGGGAATTTGCCGCACGTCTGTATGCGCTCGGCGCCTCGAATGCGGCGGGCATTGTGCAGAGTTATGCCGAGCAGCTGGTGGTGGAGGAACCCGCAGCAGAGGCGGCAGAACTGGCGGCCGAAGCCGAACCCGAGGCAGCAGACGCCGTAGAGGCGGCAGAGGACGAAGAGGTCACGCTAGAAGATCTTGCGGCGCAGTCGGTTCAAGAGCTGGCAGGGGCAAGTGAGAACTTGCAGCTGCTGCAAGAAAACTGGGCGGATGTAGGACTAGAGCAACGCGAGGAAGTACTCGCGCAATTGCGCTACTACCGCGACCTGCTCGCGTACCTGGACGAACCAGCGGTGAGTGAAGAAGAAGAAGCCGGAGCGGCCGAAGCGGATATCCCGGCCGACGATCCGTCTACTGCTTGAACTTGATGTAGCTCTTACCAACCCAGAGCTTTTGACCGTTGTACGGCATTTCGACCGCGTCGGTTTCTGGGATTTCGCGTTTGGAAACGAAGCAGAACACTTTCTTGGCGGCCGGTGCGTCAGTGGCGGCAGCGGCGGTGGTTTCGGTCTTTGGTGCGTCAGCCATGTCTAGACTCCTTTACATTGAATTCATGGGCCCACCGGGTGTCCGGTGAAACGAGCCAGGGCGCCTAGCGTAAGGTTCAGCCGTTGGCAAGCGCGCGCCCTCGCAAAGTGGGCGGCAAGTTTTCCAAAAGGCGATAAAAGGCGATAGCTTTAGAGGATGCCACCGACTGCAGCGGACCTAGCGCACGAGCCATAGGCCTTTCGTATCAAAGGGAATTTGTACCGCGGCGTGCTCGAAACCTGCGACAAGACCGTGCCCGGTGGAAGTGATGCGATTATCGCGAAGCGTGAACCGTTCACCAACCGATTGAGGCAGACGGAACCAAGGAGAACGCAGCGATAGTCCGCTTTACTCGCGAGGTTTCTTGGCAGTAGCGCGTAGTCGCGCGCGCAAGTCGCTCACCAGCATTTGCACCGCCACCGCGTTGTCGCCGCCGTGAGGAATGATCAAATCTGCAAAACGCTTAGAAGGTTCGACGAAACCGTGATGCATGGGGCGCACGCTAGACATGTACTGCTCAATCACCGTTTCGAACGAGCGACCACGCTCGTGAATATCGCGCATGAGCCGGCGGGCTAGGCGCACGTCGTCCGGCGTATCGACATAGAGCTTCATGTTGCAGCGCTCGCGCAGCGCGGGATTGTCGAGCACCAAAATGCCTTCGAGTAGAATCACGGGCGCCGGTTTCACTTTTGTCGTTTGTTTGGTGCGCGTGTGCTCCACGAATGAATAAATCGGCTTCTCGATGGGTTTGCCCAGCAGGAGATCATCGATTTGTTTGGACAAGAGCGGAAAATCGAAGGCGTCAGGGTGGTCAAAGTTGAACACACGGCGCTCTTCGAAGGGCAGGTCCGAGAGGTCGCGGTAGTAGCTGTCGAGATCGATCAGCACGGCATGTGCTTTCATCTCTTCGGCGAGCTTTTTGGCGACGGACGTTTTGCCGGAAGCGGTGCCACCAGCGATGCCAACTAAGAACGGAGTGTGCTTTGCCATGCTAAGGTGGGCGCGCCTGCCACAGTGCGAGGAAATATTGAAGAGATCTTTGGACCTAAACTGTAACGATGCCTGCTTTCACCTGAACTACGTCTTCAATTCCGGGGAAAATGAGAGTAGCGGTGCTGCGTGCCATTGATTCGTACATCCCTCATTCTCGTGACGCTTGCTGCATGTGGTTCCTTCAAAGGCAAAGTCACCACGTCGGTGACGGAGCTCGCGGTTGAATCGCGAGCCACGCCAGGTGGCTTCTGCAACGTGTTTCCGCTCGATCACACCTTCACGCTCGATGAAATGTCTGGTGGTCAGACCGCGAGGCTCGGCGAGAACCTGAAGGTGTGCGAGGTGAAATGGCGCATCGAGGCCGAAGCGCTGAACCTCGATCCTAGCCCGGGGTGCGAGGTGCCGTCAGGAACGGTGTCCTTCAACACACTCGTGCTTGAATACCCAGATGACGCTGGGGCCAATCAACAAGTCGTCGTTGATTGTCCGCTGATGGCCTGGAGCTTTAGCTCCAAAGAGGCGCTCCAAGGGATCGTCAACGGGTGTTTCAATTCGCTGACTGGCAGCCAAGCTAGCGCGGTCGTCAAAGCCTTCAGCACCAAGACCAAGCGCATGCGCATCTTTTCCAACACGAGCTGCGCGGCAGACGGTTGTTTCTCTGCCGACTGGGTAGTTCGCGCCTACTTGGATGAAGCCACGGTGATACTCGGCGATTGCCCCAAGTGAACAAAGCAGAAAAAGCCAAGAAGATCGTGAAGCTGCTCGCGGCGCTCTATCCCGAGCCCAAAGTGCCGCTCGACCACTACGATGCGTTTTCGCTGCTGGTCGCTGTGGTGCTCAGTGCACAGACGACGGACAAGAAGGTCAATCAAGTGACACCCGAGCTGATGAAAGCCGGGCCAACCCCGCATGCGATGGCGTCGCTCCCGGTGCCAACGATTCAAGCCTATATTCGCGAAGTGGGCCTGGCGCCGCAGAAGGCCAAGGCGCTGCAGGGGCTTTCCGAGAAGATCATCACAGAACACGGCGGCAAAGTGCCGTACGGTTATGAGGCACTAGAGGCACTGCCAGGGGTGGGTCACAAAACTGCGTCGGTGGTGATGGCGCAGTGGTTCAAAGAACCAGCGTTTCCGGTGGACACACACATTCATCGTTTGGCCGAGCGCTGGGGTCTGTCGAGCGGTAAGAACGTGACGCAGACCGAAGCGGATTTGAAGAAAGTGTTCGATCCGTCGCTGTGGAATGTGCTGCATTTGCAGATCATTTATTTTGGGCGCGAGCACTGTACGGCGCTTCGGCATGATCCGGCGGTCTGTCCGATTTGTTCTTTCGCGGGGAAAAAGGCGAAGACGAAGGCGAAGGCTAAGAAAAAGGCCAAGACAAAGGCGCGCTAGGTGCGGGTTCGCGCGCAACGTGGTTGAGCCCGTGCTGCGTAGCCGTTGCGGCGGGGCTGCCGGCTTTCGACGAGCGTCGTGTTTTTTTCGTTGGGCGTTAGTAGACGCCAGGGATGATCTTGTAGGGAACGGCGCGTTTGTAGTCTTCCCACATCGGACCGTATTTTTCTGCGCAGCGCTTGTCGTCATCTAGTTGGCGCGGGACCAGTAGCGCCAAGTAATACAGCGGATATAAAAACGCTGCTGGGTGCTGCAGACACAGAGCGAGGCCAAAGGCCATCAGAATCTCACCCAAGTAGTTCACGTGACGTGACAAGCCCCAGAAGCCACTGATGAGCACGCGTTTGTCTGCGTGCGTGAGCGCGCGTTGCTCAATGGGACCAAAGTGCGTTCGCTGCGGCTGGGTTTTGAAATAGTATTTCTGCAGATTGGCGCCGCGAGAGAAACCCCAGCCCATGAAGAAGAGAATGGGCGCGAGCGCGAGGACGTAGGTTGGCGTGTGCGGGTTGGGCTTGTCGGCGACGGCCCAGATGCCGACGCAGTAGAAGAACGGATAAAACACCAGGCAGCCCCAACCGAGCTTGAAACCCACGCGTTCTGCAACGAAGTCGTAGGTGTACAGATGCACGCGTTCGAAGAACAGGTACTCCGTAAGGAAAAAGAGAAAGAGCGCGGTGTACAGGTACACACCTGGCGACGGGTCGTTGGCGAAAGTCAGCACGTGGTGCGCCGCGAATGACACTAGGTTCAGCGCCAACATGACCGCGCCAATCAGATAGAGAAACATTTTCGCGTCGACCCGGCCCCACTGTGGATTCTCGTAGCGGCCAAGATAGAGATCCGCCGCAAACGAACGGCCGGTCTTGGGCGCAGGCAGCACAATGGCGAAGGTAAAGATCAGCCCGACCACGAAGGCCGTGCCGAGCATCGTCCAGCGCTGCTGATAGAACAGATCCCAGGGGATGAGCTTGGCGTAAGCGAGACCGGCGTAGAGCGCGAGTGACACAATGAACACCGGCAGTCCATTGAGGTGGTAGCGTTCGCGCACGTAACCAGGCACCCAGCGGCCCGGCACGATCAAATAGAGAACGAAGGTCGCAAGGTAGATCGCAAGCAGCGTGACGATGCCTAACACCATAGAGACATTTGTCTTAGTGCGTTCAGCATCCGAGTTGCAATTCTTCGGCAGCGACTATCGGATTGTCTACGAAGTTCAGAAGCGCAGGC
The DNA here is from genome assembly GCA_044359465.1 of Myxococcota bacterium. Lineage (GTDB taxonomy): Bacteria > Myxococcota > JADLHZ01 > JADLHZ01 > JADLHZ01 > JADLHZ01. Next base: position 1,103 of record JBIKMD010000285.1, on the reverse strand, counting down.
GGAGTGTGCTCGTCATCAAGCTGGGGTATCGTCGTGAGGTCTATCCCTAAACTTTCGAGCCCGTGACCATGGAGTCGGAAGTGCGCTAGTGCGCTCCCCATGATGTCCGGAATTTCGTGGGCGGTCGTGCTGGGTGCGTCCGAGGGAATTGGTGCTGCGTTTGCGCGTTTGCTTGCGGAACGAGGCTACGCGTTGATTCTTGTCGCGCGCCGCGAAGAGCCGTTGCAAGCCCTCGCAGCAGAGTTGCGCGCGCGTCACGGTCACGCAGTCGAGGTGCGCGCACTGGATCTCGCTGCGGCTGATCTCGAGGCGCAGCTGCGTGTGCTCGCGACCAGCTACCAAGTGGAGACGCTAATCTACAATGCGGCCTTGTCCATTGTGGCTCCGTTTCTCGAAACTCCAATCAGCGACAAACAGCGCATTCTCGATATCAACGTCCGCGGTCCTATGATCGCCGCGCATGTTTTTGGCGAACCCATGGCTGCACGAGGGAAGGGGACGATTGTGCTCATGTCCTCGCTGACTGCGTTTTGGGGTTCTCCTTGGGTCGCGACTTACGGCGCTACAAAGGCGTTCAATCTCTCGCTCGGTGAGGCGCTCGCTGTCGAGCTCAAAGCCCGCGGAGTCGACGTCATCGTTTGCACAGCGGGCGCCACCTCGACGCCGGGTTTTGTGGCGACGACGGCAAACACAACACCGCCCGCATCCATGACACCAGAGGCTGTTGCTCGCCAAACCCTGGCCCGCGTGCGCCGCGGCCTCTTTGTTCCGGGGGTTCTCAATCGCTTCGCGCAGTGGTTTTTGACGCGCCTGCTTCCGCGGCGCACCGCAGTGGGCATCATGGGCGGGCAGACGAGCAAGCTGCTGAGGCGTTAGGCGCCGATTGATGTCTGCGTATGGCTCTAGGGCGCTGCGTCCGCATGGTTGATGCGACCAAGTGAAAAGTGACCCCGGGCGAGCCCACGCCACAACGCTTCCACCGGGCCCACTCGAAAGCGCTCGGTCCACCAGCGGGCAAGCAAAATTTGAACGAGCCAAACCAGAAACGGAGCGACGAGCAAGGTCGTCCGGCTGCACGTTCCAAACAGACCGAGGCCCTGACC
>JBIKMD010000284.1:0-5970 GCA_044359465.1 Myxococcota bacterium | reverse complement strand
ACGTTCACGCCGGCGTCAGCGCCCGTTCAGCAGTGACCGTCATTCACCCTCATCCGCGTTCGTAGTGCAGATTGCGCCCGAGTGTGAAGCCTTGGCTCACGAGAAGTGCGTCCATGGCGAGCACCATGTCGCGACTGCCGCAAACATAGGCATGACTCCTCGCAGGGCTGAGTGGCTCGCCTGCAATGAGCTCGAAGTCGGTGAGTACGTGTTGAAGACGACCTTGACGCCCCGCAAAAGTGGGCTCACGGCTCACGATTGGAACGTAGCGGGGCCCCAGCGCTTTCTCGAACAGCGCGCGGTAGCCAAGGTCGTTTTCTTGGCGCACGCCGTGGAACAAAACAGCCCGCCGCGTGCCCAAACCCTCGCGCACCATTGAAGCAAACGGCGCGATGCCGGTTCCAGTTGCCAGCAACACCAAAAGCGCATCAACGGGGGCATGCTCCAGCACGAGCGCGCCGCTTGGTTGTCCAAGGAAAACGCGCTCGTTCAGAGACGGCCAAATCGCATCAGTACCGTCGTAGGTCGCATAGATTTCTATGAAGGGATCACTTGGGGCTGACGCGATGGAATAGTAGCGGCGCTCCCCGTGAAACCGCACTTCGAGATGCTGACCCGCTTGGAATGAACGTGGTTCATCCGGCGTCATTCTCAAAATCGAGATGCCGTTCAAATCCTCTCGGCCTGTGACGGTGGCGTTGTGCTCGTTCATTCGTCTTCTTCGCGCCGTTTGCGGTTTGCTCTCAGCTCGGAAAGGAGTTGTTGTTTTCTGCGCTCGTCGGCACTGTCGTGGATGCCGCGTTTGAGCCCTTCCACATCTGCCAGCGTGGGCTCTCCGATTGCGGCAAGCTCGGCAAAGGAGAAGACTTCAGCAAGCTCTTCTACGACATGCTCGTCGATTTCTCGACGCACGAAGTCGGTCATGGCTTGCAAGTCCGCCTCGGCTTTCTTGCGGTTGCTCGAGACCAAGGAGATGCCAACGGTCACACGGTCACCCGGCCCGTTCGGCTCCACGTCTGCGACGGACGCGCCAAAACGATGCCGCAGCTTGTCGCCAATGCGGTGCGATACGGTCTTGCGGGCGCCGCTTTGGAGCGCGAGGGTCATACGGGCAATGGCGATGAACACGGCTTCTCTACCTTCGACTGAGCGCCAGACGTTGTAAAGGTGTCCGACCATCTGTTAGCCGAAGGTATTCAAGGGAGGATTTCATGCAACGTCTTCTAGTGCTCTCCGCTCTCGTACTTTCTGCCTGTGCTGGTCGAACCGCCGCATGGGAAAGCGACAAGCAAATTTCCTCGGCGCCAGCGGTGTCCGTGGACGAAGCAACGCAGCTCGAACAGAAGGCTGACGCACTGTTTGCCGAGCGTTCCGAGCTGGCCAAGGCGGAGGCCGCTGCGGCGGCTTATGCCGAGGTCGCGAGCAAGTCGCCCACGGCTGATCGTTTGGCCAAGCTCAGCCGCGCCAACTATTTCTTGGCAGATGGTCACTATGGTCTTCTCGGCCGCAAAGACGACATGCTCAAGCACTACGAAAAGGGGCTCGAAGCGGGCGAGCAAGGCCTGGTCCTCGCCAGTCCCGAGTTCGCCAAGCTGATGAAAGAAGGCGGCAAGGTCGAAGACGCCATCAAGGTGGTCGACATCAAAGCCGTGCCTTCAATCTACTGGTACGCCACCAACCTGGGCCGCTGGGCGCGCGCAGAGGGCATGACCAAGCTGCTCTTTTACAAAGACAAGATCCGCGCCTACATGACGAAAGTCGTTGAGCTCGATCCGACGTATTTCCACGGCGCGCCGTACCGCTACTTTGGTGCGTACTACGCGGTGGCGCCTGCGTTCGCTGGCGGCGACCTGAAGAAGAGCGAAGAAAACTTCAACAAGTCACTCGAAGCAGCGCCGAACTATCTCTCTACGAAGGTGCTCATGGCCGAAGCGCTCATGACCAAGAAACAAGATCGCGCGACCTTCGAAAAACTACTGAAGGAAGTGGTTGCAGCAGACCCGGCGAGCATTCCGGAAGTGGCGCCGGAACAGGCCGTTGAGAAGGCCAAAGCCGATAAGCTTCTCACCCAGGTAGACGACCTCTTTTGATCGCGTTCGTTCTCAGCGCGCTGCTTGCTGCTGATGCCCCACCAGCTCCGTCAGGCAAGATTCCGCTCTCCATTACCGTGAGCGGCGGCGTGTCGCTCGGCGCGTACGAAGCGGGATACCTGTACTATTTTTCGGAAACCCTAAAACGCAACCGCGACAAGTACCAGCTCCATGTGGTGACGGGCGCGTCTGCGGGTAGTCTCAACGCGCTGCTGACGGCGCTCGCTGTGTGCTCGGAACCCGAACAAGATCCCACGCAGACGTTACTGTTTCGATCCTGGGTGGGAGTGGGCCTCAAGCAGCTCTTCGTTCCGTCAGAGACGCAGCCAACGGCGTTGTTCTCGCGTCAAGCGATGACGCCTACGATCGACGAGATTGGCAAGCGCTGGCAGCGTGGTTTGCCGGAGTGGTGCGATTTTGTCTTTGGCGCCGCAGTCACTCGGCTCGTGCCAAAACAGCTCGAGGTGAGCCAGGGAGTCCTGGCGTTGCCGCGGCTCGAAGAAAAGTTCTTGCTGCGCATTCGAGGTGAGGGCGCTGGCAAGCCACCACGTGTCGATCACTACATCAATCCAGAGTTCCCGCTCGGTGATCCCTTGTTGCCGATCGATGGGTCCGGCAAGGGCAGCTTCGAGCCTATTGGCGATCTGTTGTTTGCGTCGAGCGCTTTCCCTTTTGCCTTTGCACCGGTGAAGCTTCGCTACTGCGATCACAAGGGTCAAGCGGGTGCTTTGGCACGCTGCACGCCGGAGGAGACAACGCAGGCTTTGTTTATCGATGGCGGTGTTTTCGACAATCAACCGATGCGACTTGCCGCCAGGGCGATCACGAATGGTCTCGAACATCAGAAGGACGGCACTTGGAAATTCATGGAGGTGCCGAATCGCGATAAGTCGGTGATTCCAGACAACATGCAGTTCTGGTTCATCGATCCGCACGTTACGGCGTATCCTCCCATCAAGAGCAGCAGCGCAGATCCTACGGCGTCCTATTGGGCGCTTGGGCAGGCATTTATATCTGCCTATATTCAAACCGCAGAAACCAAAACCTTGTACGGTTTGTTCGAACGACATCCTCAGCTGCTGCACCAGGTTGCGGTTGGGATGAGCTTCTTTCCCACGACGAGCAGCTTACTCGCCGCATTTTTTGGTTTCTTTGACGCCAATTTGCGCGTGTTCGACTTCTACCTTGGAATGCACGACGCGCATCGCTTGATGGAGTCCGAGACGAGCGGTTTTCCTCAGCTCGGGCGAGGGCTGGCGCTGCCAGAAGATTTTGCGCCGCGCGATTCGAACGGCGTCATCGATCCTGCGTGGCAGCCATTTCAGTGTATGCACGCGGTTCTTGACGAAGGAGACGATGCTTCCTCCGCGTGCGATGGTGCCGATCTCGAGGACTTTCGTATCTTGATGCAGGTGACGCTGGACCGTTTGTACGCGCACTGCCGGGAGCTTCCAGAAAGCGGAATAGCCACCACCTCGCATGAGCTGTGTCGCAAAGCCATGAAAGGAGAGGACCCGCCTCGTGTTCCAGGTCTGAGGCCGCGCACGACGACTTGGAAACGTCATGCAGGTGAAGGTGATCTCGACTACACCCTCCGCTTGCTCGGTGAAGAACGGTTTTTGTTCGATGAGCTTGGGCTCAAGCGCAAAGATGCACGGCACGCGCGCCGGCAAGTGCGCGCTGAGCTAGCCAAACTGGTAGACCGTTTTACATCGGTTCAGCCGGAAGCCGCTGCGTTGCTCAAGTTAGCGGCTGGACCTTTGCTGAACACGATCACCTACCAACCGCCAGAGCACATCATTCATGCCACCCTCGGTCCTTCGATTGAGGTAGGGTGGAGCACCACGCAGCCAGCTTCTGACTGGGCTTGGTTTAGGTTCTCCGCGGCGCTCACCTTCGATGGGCTCAGCTCTCTCACGTCTTCTTCAACGCCGTATTTTGCCATGGCCCCACACGCAGGCGTCGAGTTCGAGCCGCTTCAACTCAGCTCCAGTGCGCTGCAGTGGCGCTTTGGGCTTCGGGCGGGATGGTTGTTCAGCACTGGCGACGGGTTCCTGTCTCGGGCCTGCGATGTGGCTGGCGTTCAACCGTGCTCACGGCTGTCGACTGCGACCTACCTAGCGGTCTCTCTCTTCGAGCGCTTACGCCTGCAACTCACGGTTCAATATCTGCCGCCCATTCGTTCGGGCGAGGTGCACCTGTGGGCGATCATCCCATCTGCGGGTGTGCAGTTCAATTTCCCACTGTAGCGAAGCGTTCCTCAGTAGACGTACGGGATGATGCGATGGGGCACACGTTTACAGTATTCCACCCAATCGTCTCCGTATTTGTCTGCGCACGCGTGATGGTCGCGGCGCTCCCGGTCGAGTAGCAGCGGCGCAAAATAGATGAAGTAGAAGTAGGGGGTCACGTGGTTGAAACCGCACGGCAAGCACCAGGCAAGCGCCATAGTGAGGTCACCCAAGTAGTTGGCGTGGCGTGCGAGCCCCCACCAGCCAGACGTGAGCAGCTTGGTGCCTCGTTTGGTCTGCATGAACGTGGCGGGTTTGCCCCAAATGTGAGAGCTCGGCTCGGTGCGGAATTTGTGCTTCTGCAGGTTCGACGTGCGAAACACGTAGTACCCGGCCGCGTTCAGCAAGGCGATGAGCACCGCCGCAAACACAGAGAGCTCCACTTTGTTGTAGACCAAGTACTGGGCTTGCAGTGAGAAGATGAACGGCATCCATACGACGAAGCCAAAGCCCAGCATGAAGCCAAAGTTTTCGTTGTTGATGTCCCACGTCGACAACATGGCGTGCTCGAACACGTAGAAGTCGATCACATAGGCAAGCTGAAACAGCACCACCAGAACCATGGCCAAACTGAGCGTGCCTTGTTGTTCGTACTGCGCACCGGCCATGGCGAGGGTGAGCACCAGCCAGGTCGTCATGCCAATTTTGGATTCGAAGAACATCTTCAGATCGAAGCCGTCCGTTCTCACCTTGGGGTCCGTCAGGTTGACGTTGACGGTCATCCCCCCTGTGGTCAACGCCGATGCGCCGCGAGACGGCCGATGCAAACGCGGGTTGAGCCCGGAGCCCATGAAGTAGTCGTAGATGAAGTTTCCCGTACGGTGTTCTACGCGCGAAGATCGCAGTCCCACCACGTACAAAAATGCTGCGAGCGCATAAGAGGCGACAATCGCGATGCTGAGCAGGGGGCCAAGCTCGACGAGCACAGTTCCAAACGTGGTCACCCCGGTGCGCACGAGCAAAAACATGGCGCCGATGGAGACGAAGAGCGACAGAAGCCCATTCAAGCGGTACTTGAGCACCACGCCATCACGAGCCTTGAGCCCATCTACGACTTTCCCCGGCAGAATGATGTCTAGGACAATTTGAAACGCGAGCCACACGCAGAAGTACAGCAGTGCCCGCAGCGTTGGCAGCGGTGTCTCTGCGATCACCGAAGCGGTTGGCAGCACAAGACTACCGCCGTGGTGATGGATGCAAATCCACAAGTACACGGAGAGGAGCGGCAGCAAGATCATGAAGGCCAACCCACCAATGGGGCCACCAAAGGCGTGCGGCTCGATTTTTTTGAAAGCGGCTGCGTTTGTCATGCTGCCCGGGCGGCTAGCTCAATGCACGCGCTCATTCAATGTGGTTGCTTCTCTGACGGGCTGCTCCTTGGCGATGCCGAGAAGCTTGAGAAGGGCAGGGAACCAATAGGCCGTTGTGAACAGCATGGCCATCACGCCCATCATCGAGATGTAGCCGAGTGAGCGTATGCCATAGAAATCTGCGATCATCGTAGACCCGTAACCGGCGGCATTGACGAGTGTGGCAAACACGACCGCGTTGCCGGTGCTTGGGAGCACGACGGACAACGGCTCGCCGCG
>JBIKMD010000283.1:0-5984 GCA_044359465.1 Myxococcota bacterium | reverse complement strand
TGACTTGATCGCCTACGGCCACGGCCAGGCGGCTACGACTACGAGCTCGAACTTCAAACTCGACCACGTCAACGACAAATCTGATTTGGATCTGCATTGGTGTGCGACCGGGGCCGGGAAGCTCGAAACGGGCTGATACGACGCCAATGGAACGAAATCGCGCGACGCTTCGGCGATTTCGACGCCGGTTATCGGGAAACAATCAATTCATTTACGGGTAACAAGATTCCCTCACGATCGTGCTGACCTGAGGTTGCTGGGACCGACTGCTTTCCAGAACAAACCGACACCCTCCATCGCGATTGATCGGACGCCCGAAAGCTCGACCGGTCCGACCATCACGTGCGGGAGAAACGACTTCACTGACCGTGATTTTCCACGTGGTGAGCGCTTCTTGGAGCCAGGCCGCTGAACCCTGGTGAAGCGACAACGGCACTCGAAACGCTCGACTGCTCATCTAAGACCAGTTCGCGCCATCCCTCTTGCTCACACCGTTTCGTGCTGCCACATTTAGGCAATGGCAAAGCGAAGCGCAGCAAGTGACGCCTTGGAGTCAGCGTGCCATCGTGGGAATCTCATCGCGATCAAAAAAGCCTTAAACGCTGGAGCAGTTCCGCTTGCGAAACGGGGCAGCCCTAGCCCGCTCTCTTTGCTCCTGCGGGATGCATGGTATCGCCCCTCTGTAAACGCGTGCGTCGCGTTGATCCTGCAAGCGAGAGCAGACCCGAACAGTGAGTCCCAGTTTTGCCCAGCACCGCTCGTTTTGGCAGCAGCGCGCGGAAATTGCGAAGCTATGGATCTCCTACTTGCGCACGGCGCAAACATTGAATCCGCGGGTCCAGCTGCATTGTCGGCGGCTGCGGAGAACGGCCATGCGCCAGCGATTGAGTGGTTGTGCAAACACGGTGTGCCCGTCGACGCCTTGTACTATGAGAAAACCGCTTTGCTTCATGCCGTGCGATGGAATCATGGCGCTGCGGTTCGAACCTTGCTCGCGCACGGAGCAAATGCGCTCGTTCGCGACTTCAAAACGCCGCTCATCTGTTTGGACCTCAAAGACACGGAGGCGCTCGCGCTACTTGCTGCCGCAGATCCAGGATCGATTCCGCTAGCCTTCGAGCTCGCATGCAGAACGCCTTCACGCGGCGCGCTCGTAGCCTTTTGGCTTTCGCAAGGTGCAAACCCTCGGCTCACGACCAAACTTGGCCAAAGCATGATTGATCTCGCCCACAAAAATGGCAACACGCTTGCGGTGCAGGCGCTCGCAGCAGCGGGCCTCGACTCGAACGAAATCGACGCTGCGCTCAAAAACGAGGCTGCGCTTTTTGCAAAGCTCGAAGAACGAGAACACACCTTATTCGCAGCGCTCTCACCAGCCGCCAAAAAGCTGGTCGTGGGAATGACAAAAAAATGGGAACGGCTGGCAACGAAGGTGGCCTCTGAGCTGAGAGAAAGCTCAGAAATGAATGATCTGATCGGCAACCTTTGGTTCGGGGGCGAGTGTGATCGCGTGAACCCCGAGGGATGGTCGGACGCGGTTCGCACCGAGTTGGTCTCTTATGCAAATGCCCTCGCGACGAAGCGCGCCTACGACGATGCACGCAAGTGGATTGAGGATCTCTTCTTCGAGATTCACCGAGCGGTTGCAAGACCAGACACACACAAGAGCGTCTACCTGAGGCACGCGGCATCCAAGAAATAAAGTCTATGCCGCAGAACCATGAACCCGCCAGTGAGCGCTTGCCTGGGCGCGACAGCTATCGTCGGACGCACTCGCGTAGAGATGAAGACGCACTCGGTGACGTTCACCGCATCAGATTTGCATCGCCCCACCGGCTAAGGTGAGATGAGGCATGATCGTTTTGTTTGCTTGGCTCACCCTAGCCGCCGGTTCCGACGACTTGCGCGCTGCCCAGCGTTTGTTTGCTCAACGTGAATTTTCTGGTGCCGCCGAGGCCTACGCCCGAGTTGCGGCGCAATTAGAAAAGGAGCAAGGCACAGACGCACTAGCGGTCGCCGATGCGCTGCAGGCACAGGCGCAATGTCTGCACGAGCTAGGACGCTTCGAACAGAAGGCCCCGTTGCTTGATCGCGTAGTACGCATCAAGACTGCACGGCTGGGCGCTGACCAAGCGCTGCTCGATCAGTACAACGTCGCCGAGAATTTGTTCTTGATTGGTAAAGACCGCGCACGTGGTGCGACGCTGCTGCTGAACACTGTCTCGCGCTATTTGGCGATGCCGCGTGCAGACCCAGCCATCGCAACTGCGATGGTAAAATTCATAGAAGACACAGCAGTTGCCGGCGTTTCAGACGTTGCAACCGCGCAACTGTGGGAGTTTCTCGCCGATCGTGGCACCTCGTTCGGTTGGCCAAACGAAGCAGTCGGCGCCCGGCAAATCAAAGCAGCGCAGGCGTATCAAACCGTAGGCGACTTGGTGCGCGCTGAGCGCCTTTGGTCTGCAGCGTTGCTCACCGTGGGCGATGACCCAGGCGTGATCAATTCGGCTGCCGAGGCACGTCGCCAGCTCGGGCAGTTCGACGCCGCGTGGCCTTTGTACGAACGTGCGCTGGCAAAGATCGACCGCAAAACGCAGGCCGATTCGGTGGCCACGGTGGTACACAACCAAGGGCTCTTGCGTCTGCAGCAAGGCCGCTACGACGAGGCAGAAAAACTGCTGCTCGACTCGGTTCACTTGCAAGAAGCAAGCGGCAGCAAAGACCCATTGGCGCTGTCGTACCCACTGAACGATTTAGGTGAGTTGCGGCGCCATCAGGGCCGCTTCGACGAAGCCCTGGCGTTTTTTGAACGCGCCTTGGCTCTGCGTGAACGCAGCGCTGGCAAACAAAGTGCGGTCTGGGCGAGCGTGCGTCAAAACATGGCGCTCGTGCACCAAGCCCGTGGTGATTTCACCACGGCGTACACGCAGATGAAAGAAGCAAACGCTGCGCTGACGGCCTCCACTGCGGAGTCGGATCTGCGCGTGCTAACGCTTGCGATCAACCTCGCCGTACTGCAGCGCGACTTGGGCGCGCCATGGGAAGCGCTCGACGCATTGGACGCTGCCGGGCAGCGTGTGAGCCAATTTCTAGGGCCAGAGCATCCACTGCGCGCGACGATTTACGAGCAATTGGGTTTAACTCAGCGTGCGTTGCTGCGTCCGCGCGCGGCACTCGATGCACTGCGCAAGGCGCATGCGCTGCGTGAAAAAGTGTTACCGGCCGCGCATCCCGATCGTGCACGCAGCCTGCTCAACGTCGCTGTGGCGTGCGATGAAGCTGGTGAAGGCGCGGAGGCGGACAAGCTACTGGAGCAGGCAACGGTGCAGCTTCGCGAAGCGTTTGGCGATGACCATCCCCTTCTCGCCACGGCCGCGCATAGTCGCGGGCTACGCGCGTTGCAAAATGGTGACGCGGCTAAGGCGTTGCCGCTGTTTCAAGCAGCACTCGCGACACGCCGCAAAACCAGTGCTCCAGAGGCGGTCGACACACTAGAGGCCTTGGCGCTGACGCAACTCGTGCTCGGTGCGCGCGCCGAAGGTCTGGCGGCACTGACGCAGCTCATTGAAGACCGTGAGCGGCAGCGCGCGACCACGCTGGCGGTGCGTAGTGACCTCGAGCTGGTCAACGTGTCGACCGAGCTGGCTTGGGAAAGCGCGCGTTTGAGCAGCATTCACCTGGCATTTTTGGCTGATGACCCCGCTGCCGCGCGCCTGGTGCTGACGCAGCTATTGCGGACGCGTGCGCGCGGCCTCGATGCCTACTTGCAGACACGACGTGCGCTGCGTGCGTCTCCCAAACCAAACGCGGAGGCCGATCTACTGCGTCGCGAAGCCGAGCTGCGCTCTGCCATTGCCAGCACGGAGTCTACGGACGACGCACGATTGTATTCACAGGCGCTGAGCGCAGTGCAGCGCAAGCTCGCGAAACGCGGTGGACCCAGTGCTTCCTCCGTCACAATTGCAGGCGTCACAGCGATGTTGACGAGCACCAGCGCGTTAATCGAAGTGCACCAAGCCCTTCCACTCGACCGACTTGGCAACGCGCAAGGTGCGCCCTTTTATGTGGCCTATGTGCTCACGAAGGCTGGTGTACAAGCACGGCGGCTCGGCGACGTAAAAGCAGTAGACGACGCGGTCACCGCGTTACGCGCCGCGGCCTCGACCCCCTCTGGCAACGTTGAACAGCCAGCAGCGACGCTGCACGATCTCGTATGGAAACCGCTGCAACTCGACCCTTCGGTGACTCAGATTTTCATGGCAGCCATGGGCGAGCTGGCGGTCGCACCGCTCGGATTAATGGCGCCAGAATCAGGCAAACCGATCATGGGAAGCGTAGAGATCGTAGCCGTCACCAGTGGGCGCGACTTGATTCGCAGTGGCGCCAGCGTGGCAAAACAACAGCCCCCGCTGTTAATTGCAAACCCAGACTTCGGTAGCGCCGATGCGAAGGGAATGGCTTTTGATCCTCTTCCGGCCACGCTGCAGGAGGCCAGCAACATCAGCAAGACGATCAAGAACGCCACGTTGCTCACGGGCGGACGCGCGACCAAACAAGCTTTGCTTGCAGCACGTCACCCGCGTGTGCTGCACCTGGCAACACATGGCTATTACCTGTCAGAGGCTGCTCCGCCGATCACCGCTAGCAGCCGCGGACTCAAGTTACGCACGAAGGCGCCCGCGCCTGACACCCAACGAAGCGAAGGTGCGCAGCTGCTCAGCAATCCGCTAGCCATGTCAGGCCTGGCACTCGCTGGGGCCAACCTTGCTGACGGCTCGGGCGTGATGACGGCGGCAGAAGTCGCGGGGCTCGACTTGTTTGGCACGCAGCTCGTGGTGCTCAGCGCATGTCAAACGGGCATGGGTCAGCGTGTGGGTGGCGAAGGCGTCATGGGCCTTCGCCGCGCGCTCATCCAAGCCGGGAGCCAGACGCAAGTGCTCTCGCTGTGGAATGTGGACGACGACGCCACGAGTGAGTTGATGAGCCGGTACTACGCAGGGCTCGCCAAAGGCATGGGACGCTCAGCCGCGCTGCGTGCAGCCCAGCTGCAACTGCAAACGGGCAAGTACGCGCATCCTTACTATTGGGCGGCGTTTGTGATGAGCGGAGACCCACGCCCGCTGCGGTGATGGGGCTGCACACATCGCGTGTTCATTTCGATGCTTCGGTCATCACAGGCATGGTGAGCGCCCAGCGATCGCCGCGCGTTGCCGGTGACATGGGCGCAAGCTGGTCGCGCAAGGTGGCGCTGCCATGTGTTCGAGCGCGGGCATATTCAAGCTCGGTAGCAGGCACGAGCTCGATCAAGGAAACACCATCGGCCAGGCCTGCGTCATGGAGTACGAGCCCAGCCATACGTTCGAGCTCGAGCGCCACGGTGTCTCCCACTTGGAACTCATTTGACGCATCGGCAATGATGCCGATCATCCGCGCGATCTTCGGCGAGTGCGATTGCATGGCGGCGACGAGCTCGAACCCGTGTGGCAGGCCACACGTGCTCATGAAGTAACCACCTTCCGAGGCCTGCCAAATGTCGATAGTGCAAGTCTCAGCGTCCAGGTGATGAATGATCGCAGCGTTGAGCTTCTCTGCAAGTGCGCGGCGGACGAGCGCTTCACGTGTGATGGCGATCTCGCGGACCACCCCATCTTGATCCACTTGCAACGTCACTCCCTCAAACTCGAATTGCTCATTCGCATGCAACGCACGGTTGTGTTTCGCCATGAAGGTACACGCGCGAAACAAGAGATCGTTTGCGCGCCGTTCGCTCGAGGTCACTGTTGCTGCGACGTCCGGCAATGCGTTCACGATCATGCCGCGCGTGCGCACGAGCGAGCCATCACGCTCGATTGAGGTAAACGCAGTCGCAGGCAGGTTCGCTTGGTCATTGGGATCACCAAGGCGTGCGAGGAACGATGCGATGTCGAACGTGACCCCTGCTCGCGGCAGCACCACGGCAACGACGTTTTGTTTTTGCGCGTCGA
>JBIKMD010000281.1:0-6008 GCA_044359465.1 Myxococcota bacterium | reverse complement strand
CGTTTACCAAAGGCCGGCAAGCTCTCGTCCAGCCGGTGTTTGCGCGTGGAGCACTGCGCGCCAACCGCGGCTGCGATGCGTTTGCCGTCATTGAGTGCAGCCTCAGAAAAATCGACGAGCTCGAGCTTCGCGTTTGGGTTCTGCGCCCACGCAGCAAACGCAGCGCCGCCCATGGCTGAACCTAGATCGAGCACGCTACCGTACTTCAGATCCTGAATGAGGCCGGCAACCTTCGCGAAGGTTTGCGGAAAGAAGAACGAACGATACGCCGCAAGTGTGCCCGCGTCATCCAAGTACTGCGTGCCCTTGGTGGCATGCTGCAGGAACATGGTGCGCAAGGTGCTGAGCGCTTTGAGCTCGCCTTTGGGCTCGAGCAGCGCGAAGAGGGCCTCAGTCGAGCCCAAAAAAATCACGGATCTTATCGAGCAGATCCGCCTCCGTTTGCGCGCGTTTTTTGGCCGATACTTCGCCAGCTAGGCCTTCACGAACGGACTCTAGCTCCAATCGACGTTTGGCTAGCAGCTTGGACAAATCGGTCGCCACCTCTGGCCGCGAACGGATGATGTCTAGGAATGAATCCTTGTCGAGCCGGTAGCACATGATGTCTGTGATCGCCTCGATGGTGGCGGCGCGAGGTTCTCCCGTCATCAGACCCATCTCGCCAAAACACGAACCAGGCCCAAGCTCCGCCACGTGTTTGCGAGAACCATCACCTTCCAAGATGACTTCAACACGGCCCTCCACCAAGATGTACAACCAATGCGCCGCTGCACCTTGGCGTGTGACCACGTCGCCGAGCACAAAGGGAGTAGGGCGGACGCGGGCTGCCAGGGTCTGCAGCTCTTCGTGTTTGAAGCTCTCGAACAGCTCCACGCGATCGAGCTCGCGAGCAACAGCGTCCAGCCGTTTCTGCGCTTGTTTGTTCTTTCGCTCTTCTGTGTCTTCGGTGACGAAGCTGTGGACGGCGGGGATCGAGAGCGAAATCCCTTCGCGGCCTAGCGCATTGACGATGTGTTCGCGCACGGCAGAATCCGTCCCATCGTCTGCGCCGAGATCCGTGAGCCAGTAGCGTACGGCGTAGCGCGCGTAGCTGTCTGCGAAATCTATGAGCACGCAGTTGAGCTCTGGTTTGTGCGCGACGTTACGGATTTGACAGCGTCTCAGGCTCGCTTCGACGGCGTCCATCACCACGCCTGGCACGTAGCGAAAGTCGACGTTGAAATAGACCCAGCGTCGCAGATACTTGGCTTCGCCTTCGCGTTTCCCAAGCACAGTCAGGCGGTTCTTGATCAGCACGCTGTTTGGGATGACCACCGTCTCCCAATTGTTCGTTTCGATCGCAACGTAGCGCCAGGTGATACGTTTGATGCGGCCCGTCACTTGGTCGTGCCGAACCCAGTCGCCAACCGACACAGAACGATCGAGCTGGACAAGCAGTCCGCCGATGACGTTTCCAAGCGTGTCCTGAAGCGCGAGACCAATGACGATGGTGAAAACGGCTGAGGTGGCGACAAGACTCGTGAGATCCACGCCGTTCGCGCGAAGCCTCACTAAGATCCAGAGTCCACTTGCTGCGAGCACCAAGATGTCTTGAAAGATCTGCTCGGGCTCAACGCGCACCAGAGGTAGGAGGACCTTGAAGATGAAGTCGCCGAGCAACTTCACCGCGGCAAGACCCTCTATGATGTAGGCCAGATCGCGTAGGTAATTACCCGCCTGCGTGTAGCCAATCGATGCGACCAGCGAGCCCAGCAGCAAGAACACAACGCTGCCGTAGAAGGCGAGCAGTGCGCGAATGACGTGCCGGCGTTCGGGTTTGGGCAGCCTGACGAGAAGCAGTGCTGCCACGAGTGTAAGCAGCACCACGAAGATCATGTGCGGAGTGACTTCGTGAATCATGAGTGGCTCACAAACCGCGGTATTTCTTCATCATTTCAACAACACGTTTGTGCGGAAGGCCCGGCGCAAAGTTGCCGCCTTGGCCGGTCATGTCACCGGCGCAGAACAGCGAGTTGATGATCGCTTCTTCGGTAGCTTCAATGACGGCTTCGTAGTGACCAGCGAGGTGGCGATCGAGCAGCACATCGAGCTTGGCAAAGAGCGTGTTTTTCTGCTCGCGCGGCACTTTATTGCCGGTCGAAAACGCGAAGATGATCTCACCTGAGCCGTGCGCGGCGTAACTTCCCGCGCGGCCAATGCCGAGCGCCGCACGTTTACACAAACGCGTGAGCTGGTTTTCGAGCAAAGGGGCGTCCGTGGCCACCACGCAGATGATCGATCCGTAGTTGTTCACCCGCGTTTGAAGGTGCTGAAACTCGCGTTCGAGCATCTCACCCACGGGCACGCCATCAATCCGCAGATTGCGGCGGACACCAAAGTTCGACAGGACGAGCACGCCGATGGTGTGATGGATCGGGCCTTCGTCCGTCTCGATCTCTACGACGCGCGAAGACGTGCCAATGCCGCCTTTGAAATCACAGGTCACCATGCCCGTGCCGGCGCCCACTGAGCCTTCGATCACTGGGCCCGCAGAGGCCTTCTCAATCGCGTGATAGACGTGCTCGGAACGAATGTGCCGACCAACGGAGTCGTTGAGAAACGAGTCGTCACACTCGCCGACAATCGGAATCACCACGTCCCACTCTTGGCCAATGCCAGGAAAGTGCTTGCTCATCCACTTCACCGTCGCGTCGCTGACTTTGCCAACCGACATGGTGTTGGTGAGCAGAATGGGCGTTTCAATCACGCCCCATTCTTGAACTTGGGTGAGACCACTGAGCTCGCCCGCGCCGTTGAGCACGAAAGCGCCGCCACACAGACGGTCGAAGAAGACGTTCTCGCTCGGTACCACGGCTGTGACGCCGCTGCGCACGGGGCCTTTGCCTGGCGTTAGCGGTCCGTCGCCTTCGATTAAGGTGGAGTGCCCAACGCGCACACCCTTCACGTCGGTGATGCCGTTGAGCGGGCCCGTTGGGAAGCGGCCAATTTCGATGCCGAAGCTGCGCATGCGTGCGCGCGGTTCAGGCGGTGTTTTGTAATGTTCGCTCATGAGACGAGTGGCTGCGTCTGACCGGTCTGCGCCTTTTTCTCTTCGCGTTCTTGGTGCTCCACCCGCCGTTTGTCGCGAAAACGTTTGAGGCCCCCCGCGAGGATTTCGCCAATCAAAGAGCGGTATTCGATCCCAGCGGCTTTCGCGATCATGACGAGATCCGAGTAATCCGGCGTGAGGCCCGGAAGCGGATTCACTTCGAGCACGTAGGCGTGGCCATCTTTGCTCATCCGCAGATCGACGCGCGCGACGTCGCGGCAATCGAGCGCTTCGAAGGTGTCGAGCGCCGCGCGGTCGAGCGTGCGATGTTCGGCCGCTGTGAGGTTCGCTGGGCACACGTATTCAACGTGTTTTTCCCATTCTTGTTTCACTTCGAAGTCGTAGACGGGGCGCTCGTTCTTCGTGTTCTTGAACACGATCTCCATGGGCGGCAGCGCGCGCGGACGACGGTCGCCGAGGAGGCCAATCGTGAACTCTCGGCCAGGAATGTACTCTTCAACGAGCGCGGGCTGGCGGTATTTCTCGATGAGGTTCTTCACGAGCACGCGCATTTGCGGCTCGTCGTCTACGACGGAGGTGCCGGCGATGCCTTTGGATGAACCTTCGGTGTTCGGTTTCACAATGACTGGGAACTTCAGCGCTGGATTGAGCTTCTCTTTGCCGGTTTCGAAGAGCTGAAACTCGGGTGTGAGAATGCCGTGCTGCTTGAGCACTTTTTTGGCGAGCGCTTTGTCGAGCGCAATCGCGAGCGTCGCTGAGTCTGAGCCCGTGTAAGGAATGCCGAGCAATTCGCAGAGGGCGGGGACCTGTGCTTCGCGGTTACGGCCAATCAAGCCTTCGGCAATGTTGAAGATACAATCGACGTCTGCTTCTGCGAGCACGCGCGGAAGGTCTGCCGTTGCTTCGAGCGGAACTACGGTGTGGCCGTAGGATTTGATCGCGTCGCTGATCGCCTTGATGGTTTCTGGTGGATCCCATTCGGCTTCTTCGTCGCTGCCTTTTTCGCGCTTGAGGTTGTAGGTGAAACCCACACGAACCGTTTGCGACTTCTTACGCGAGGGCGCTTCTGGTGCTGTCAAACCAAAGCGCAACGCCGCTGACTGCACGATCGCAGCAATCGCAGCTTCGTAACCAGCGCCCTCGAGCTCGGCCGCGGCAAAGATGCCTGCACCTTTTTCGAGCGATGGCAACGCGTTGACTTCCAGGAAGTAGATGCGTCCGTCTTCGCCAATGCGGAAATCGATGCGCCCCATGTCTCGCAGGCCCACCGCTTTATAGATGGTTTTAGCGAGCGCTTTGAGCCGTGCTTGCACATCCCGCGGAATGTTCGGCGGACAGCGCACTGAGACTTTGGCGTGCTCCGTGTTCTTTAGCTTGTAGTCGTAGATGTTGTGTTTGTTCTTCACGCTCGGGTCGATCACGTATTCGACCGGGGTGAGGACGCCGTCGTCATCGCCGATGCCTTCGATGAGGCCGACGGTGACGTCCATGCCAGCGATGAATTCTTCGACAATGGCGCCTTGCGGGAACGCGGCGACCGTTTGTTTGAGCAACGAGGCAAGCGTTTTGGCATCCCGCGCCACAGGATCGTCGCCAATGCCTTTGGACGAGCCTTCGTAGTTTGGCTTCACAATGACCGGGAACGGAACATTCGCACCCATCTCGAGCACGCGTGGCAAGTCTGCGGCGGTGACGACGCGGCCTTTGGGAACGTCAATGCCTACACTCTGCACCACTTGTTTTGTGAGCCACTTGTCCAGCGTGAGTGTGAGCACGTAGGCGTCGGAGCCCGTGAATGGCACACCCAAGTCTTCGAAGAGTGCAGGGTAGAGCGCTTCGCGTGCCCTGCCCCGGCGGCCTTCGGCAGTATTGAAGATCATGTCTGGGTCAGTCGCTTCGAGCCGCGCGAGTAGGTGCGAAGCGCTCCCTGACACTTCGATGCGCTCGACTTGGTGACCGAGCCCGTGCAGCGCTTGCGCGATGCCATCGACGGTCTCCTTCGTGTCGAACTCTGCTTCTTCTTCGCTTTCGGTGAGACGGAGATTGTACGTGAGGGCAATCTTCATGTGTGGGCGTTCGCCTAACACGACACTGGCAGCGTGCAAACACGTGGCAGACCCTTTCCGCTGAACTGGGCAGGCTGAGGCGGTCATGAGCTACTTACGGCGGTAAAACGCGTTCTCGGCTACGCTCTCTAGATGGGCACTACGGCGTTTGTCTTTGCGCTCATGGTTTCGGTTGAGCCTTCTGGTCTGGAAGCGATCCTGTCTGGCGCGATGCAATCCGCGCACATGCAGCTCGCACGAGACGCACGGCTAGATGCGGCGGCGCGCTGCATGCTCGAGGGCTCTGTGCTCAGTGGAAAGCTTGAGGGCACGACCATCCGCTACTGCGCGCAGCGGGAGGCGGTTGCAGACAATCTCTTGCTGCCAGCCCTCGTGATGCATCGCAGCGGCAAAGGGCTTGCTGACATGCTCACGCCCTTCTTGCGAGGCGAAGCGAGCAAGCGCGATCTGACACACCACGGCGCCGCACTCATGATTCACGATGGTTGGGCCCAGCTTCTGTTCCTCGGCACGCAGCGTCGCGGAGAGTTGTACATCGAGCCTGAAGTCACGGCGCCAGGCGACACCTTGATGTTCCACGGTGCGCTCAGTGTCTCTCACGACCATCCTCGGGCGTTGCTCAGCTCGCCGCGAGGCCGTGTGCACGACATTCCTTTGAGTGTGTTGTCTACGGATCGTCGCAGTTTTGCCGGGGCGCTGCGGTTACCGAATGAACCCGGCAAATATCAGCTCGAGATCATGGGCGAGTCGGCGAATGGGCCGCTCGTCATCTGCAATCGCGCGCTCTTCGTCGGTCAAGACGCCCCGGCGGAGCCTAAGCCGCTGGTCAAAGTCGATGAGGATCCCGTCGTTCGGATGCTGAGTCTAATCAATGAAAGCCGCAAAGCCCATGG
>JBIKMD010000280.1:0-6033 GCA_044359465.1 Myxococcota bacterium | reverse complement strand
CAGCTTGGCGGGTGGTCTCATGGGCGCGGCCGGGGCGTCTTCTACGCGCGCCAGAACCACGCGCGCATTTTGCGAAACTTTCATGGGAAGCTTATCGGCGGCCCCGCGGAACCGAACCCACGTGTACGCGCCAAGTAGCACTGGATCGCGGCCGTTCCGTACCCGCTTGGAACTCTCGTGGCGTCAGCTTGTTTTCGGGTAAGCTGAGACCCGATGCAGTCGGATCGCGGCTTTCTTCTTGGTTTCCTCATGATCTGTGTGTTTGCGTGCGCGAGCGCGTTCATCCGCGCGTGCGGCGAACGCGAGATCTTTGCGGCGCAGCGTGCGTATAGCGAGCGTACCGGCAAACAGCCACCGACCGATCTTGTGGGCTGCGAGCGTTGTCACATCGAGACGCAAGCGACCCATTGGATGCTCAATCGCGTGTCCATGCATCGTGATACCTGCACCACTTGTCATCGTGGTGATGCGAGCGCGATCACTTTTGCGGGCGCGAATCACGGCGCCACATTCGCATCAGACGGCACCCGCAAAATTCTCAGTGGCACCGGTGCGCTGGCTAAGTGTAATAGTTGTCATGCATCGCTCGTAGAGGAACAGAGCGAAGTGGCAGAGGGCGCGCGGCTTTACGAGGCGCGGCGCTGCGACGCCTGTCATCACGCGCCACTCGTCGATTCCGCGCTTCGCTACGGGAGACGACCGCTCGATGGGAGAAAGCTCACACGCGAGTTCATTTACCGCTATCTGCTAGACCCAAGCGCGTTCGATACGACACAACCAGCGGGTCCTCATCATCTCTCAGCCGAGTCGCAGCTGCGCTTATCAGCCAAGGCGCAGTGGTTAGCCCAGGCGATCACTAAGGGCGCCCCCAAACACCCAGCACCGGCGAGCAAAGGTGCGCAGCCGCCTAAGGTACTTGCGCAATGCGAGGCGTGCCATACGGCAGATCTAAAGACTTTGGGCACTAAAACGCATCACGAGTGGATCGCCGAATTCTTGCGCCATCCGCGCGAAGTATCCGGTTTCACTTTGCATCCCGACTTGATGCTTTCCGGTCCTGACCTCGACGCGCTGACGAAGCACCTTGCCCTCGCACGGCACAAAACCTTTGAACCAAAGTGGCCCGAGCCAACACGTGCGCTAGATGCGGAGCTCGAAAAGCTCCAGGGCGATCCACTCGTCAGCGAAGGGTGCACTGCGTGTCATTCGAGCACACCCGTCACTAGGCGTCTCCACCGGGCCATCGATGACGAAACGAAACGGGTGCTGCGAAGTGGGCACCACGGCGCCTATTTGGCAGGCAAAGAGCTAGACAGCGTAGTGGCCTTCATTGATGCTACCCGCGCCGCCTGGCCGCAGCGCGAGCATGTCGTCACGGGTGAAGACGTTTGGACGTCAGCGCGCTGCGAGCAATGTCACACGCGCCCATTCGTCTCCAATCTGCTTGGTTTTGCCGAGGCCCTTGGTGGTCCACCGCACGACTATGGCTTCAGTGAGGATGGCCGGTATGCGTTGCTGGTCGACTACCTAGAGAAAAACGAGCTGCTGAGTCGACCGGATCCCGTGCCAAACCGTGAAGCAGCAGCACGCGGTGAGAAGCTCTGTGCAGAGCTGCAATGTAAAAAGTGTTTCCCTGACGCGGCACGCCTCTCCCGATGGTCTGCGATCGGCATCGACGACAAGCTTCGTCACTGCAGCCTAAAGCGCCCGCTCAAAGACGACGAGCGCCGCGCGATGGGTAGTTACTTACGCTTGCTCTCTGCCAAGTAGTACTTTCAGCTTTTGTAGCTGAACGATCCCGTGACGTAGGCCTCGCCTTCGAGCGATTTACCAACCGCCAAGGAGCGCACTTGTTCGCCGTTTTGCTCGTGCGGCTCTCCAACAAAAACCGAGACACGCGAGGGAAGCAAAATCGGCTTGCGAAATTCTACGCGCAGCGAAGTGAGGTCCGTCGCTTTACCTCGGAGGAGTTGTTTGACGATCGCGTGCGCCGCCATCGCCTTAGTGGCGTAACCTTGCACAAAAGTGCTTTTGAATCCCATTGCCAGTGCAGCGGGCATGGCCCAGTGCACGGGATTGAAGTCGCCTGAAACGAGCGCGTAGTCGGTACCGAGCCGTTTGCCCATTTTGAGCTCAGCGAGTGGGCGCATGGTCCGCTCGATGATCGACGCCTCCCGTTGCTTCGATCTTTTCTCCCGTTTCGCTGGTTTGGGAACATGCAGCTCCATCGTGTTGCGGAAGATCTCAGCGCCGCGTGAGTCACGTTCTGTCACCACGCCTTCGACACGAATCTTCGCGCGAAACGCGTTGTCGTCAATCGCACAGACGCGCGTGGTGAAGTAGGACACTTCATCGACTAGCAGTGGACGTGTGAAGCGGACTTCGGAAGCTGAATGGAGCACGCGGGCGTAGTTGTAAGGGAGGTCGAGTTTGACCACGGCGTCAGCGAGCGCTGCCATCGCCCAAGTGACGTAGAACGTGGGAGGCACGATCATGCTGCCGTCGGTCTGCCGAAAGTGTGACGGTTCGGCTTTGGTGACGCGCATGAAGTCCTTGAGCAACGCGTGATGCACCATAGGCACACGGCCGCTAACCTCGCTTCGTGAGGCGAAGTCCTCGGGGATGGGCGATTGGTCATTCGCTCGTAGCCCGGCAGCGGCGAGCGTGCCCATGGAGAGGACCGTGTGGCGGTGGCGATAGAGTCCAATGGCTGGGGCGAACGGGTTCATACACGCCGGTTAGCAGCGCTCAGGTGAAAACGCTAAGCGTCTCGTGCACGGCGTGAGAAAAGCGCCAACACTGGCAGTGACGAAGGGTGTGCGACACAGCGATCAGCACGAAATTGTACCGAATAAGTGTGTTATTTTGAACTAGCGCTCTTCGCAACTTTCGAAAATCCTTCGCGAAATCGCGCTTATTCATTTGGTACGCAACTTGCTGAATCGCGCCTGTGGTTCACACTAGATGATCAACCGCGCCGCCGTAGCAAGCTTGCTCGATTTTCGCGCCATTGCACGCCGGCAGCTGCCTAGCTTCCTTTTCGAGTACGTGGACGGCGGTAGCTTCGCCGAGATCACCATGCGCGAAAACCTAGAAGCGTGGGCATCACTGCGGCTTCGTCAGTTCGTGATGCGCGATGCCTCATCTCTCGAGACGGCCGGCAACTTTTTGGGTCAGCGTGCACGCATCCCGGTCGCGCTCGCTCCGGTTGGCCTCGCAGGTATGTTGAAGCGGCGCGGAGAAGTACAAGCAGCGCTTGCGGCGAAAAAAATGGGCGTCCCGTTTTGTCTTTCGACCGTGAGTTTGTGCTCGCTCGAAGAGGTGCAGAAAGCCACAGGCGCGCCGTTTTGGTTTCAGCTCTACATGCTCAAGGATCGCGGCATGGTTGCAGAATTACTACAACGCGCAAAGGCCTCTGGCTGCAGCGCGCTAGTCGTCACCGCGGACCTCTCGCAAGTGGGCGTGCGCTACAGTGATATTCGCAACGGCGTCGGGATGAAATCTACGCTGCGCTCTACGCTCAAGCGTGCGCTCAGCATTGCCGCAAGCCCAGCATGGGCCAAGGACGTTGCGCTCGGCGGGCGTCCTCTCGTGTTTGGCAATTTGGCGCAGTACGCACCAAGCGCAAAGAACCCGGAGAACCTCAAAGCGTGGGCGGCAGCCCAGTTCGATCCAAGCATGCACTGGAAGGATCTCGATTGGGTGCGCTCCAAGTGGGACGGTCCGATCGTACTAAAGGGTGTGCTCGAGCCGGATGATGCCGTGTGGGCCGCATCGGCGGGCGTCCAAGCCGTGGTCGTTTCCAACCACGGTGGTCGTCAGCTCGATTGCGCTTCGGCGACTGCTCGGGCGCTCCCACGTATTGCCCAAGCGACGAAAGGCGCCATCGAGCTCTGGGTCGATGGAGGTCTTCGTTTTGGGCACGACGTGATCAAAGCGATCGCGCTCGGCGCCACTGGGACGCTCATTGGGCGTCCGTGGGCCTGGGCGCTTGCAGCTGGTGGTCAGTCAGGCGTCGAGGATGCGCTCACGATGATGGAGACAGAGATCAAAGTGTCATTGGGCCTCACTGGGTATCGATCACTGTCGGAACTCACCCTCGATTCGCTGGTGCCGCTGTTTCCGGGCGTCTTCGGACCGACGGAGCACAACGGAAGGTTGACATGATGAGGGGTGGAACATGAGCGCACCGATTGGCAGCCCAGAAAATCAAACTTCTGCCATCAAAGGTTTGCACTTCGTTGGGCAGACGAACGCAATCAAGAGCATGGCCGCGAACGCTCAGCAGTTTCGCGATATGGTGAGCGCGTTGCCAGCAGACACACAACTGCTCATCGAACGCCCGCCCGCCGCAGCGGACTGGATTTCCATGGAGCATCGCTTGAACCTGCACAATGCTGCGGTGAAAGTGTGCTTCGCTGGAGATACTTTGCGCTTCTTCGAGGTGGGAAAGCTGACGGCCAAACACACGACCAGGCTCGCGTATCGCGCGTTCATCAAGTTCATGTCGCCCGAGCAAGTGGCCAAACGAGCGAGCACGTTATGGCAGATGATCACCCGCAACAACGGTGTGCTGAACTATGCCGAGCCGAGCTCCAAGACGATTGAGCTCAGTTATGTGGGCTTGTTCTTGACCAACGAAGCGTATTGGCAATTCGTTCGTGGCAATCTGACGTACTTTATGGAGTGCACGGGCGTGAAGAACACAAGCGTCACGCTCATCTCTGGTGGACGCACCGAGCCGCATGCCACGTTTCGTCTGACATGGACCTAGCGCTACGGATGCGCGCGCTGTGTTTCCGAAATCTTTGCCGCGAGGATGAAATCGTTCTCGGTGAGGCCGTGGACCGCGTGCGTTTGAATCGCGAAGTCGATCTGATTGTAGTGCACCGAAAAATCAGGATGGTGGCCTTCACTTTCGGCGATCGTGGCGACCGCATTCAGCATGGCCACCGCTGCCTTGAAATCTCGCAGCGTAAAACGCCGTTTGAGGGTCTCACCGTCGAGCTGCCAACCCGGTACGAGGGGAAGCAGCAGCGCCGTTTGCGCTGACGTCAACTTATCGCTTTCACCTTCGCAGGGGCGGCAACGCTTTTTGATCAACTCAGTCATACCGTCTCGCTACGCCGCAAAGGCCTTGTCGGCAACTGTCCAGCGCTCCCCGAGCAGGCGCCCGCTGAGGCACTGCCTTTCACAACGGGCTTGGGGCTATTCGAGCACGCGAGCGTAGTGCTAGGCGTCAGCCCAGATGAGGCGGTACTCGTTAGCGGTGGGTGGTGAGCGCAAGAACACAGCGCTCGTGGATGAGCTTCGTAAGGAGCTAAATCCTGAACAATTAGCGGTAGCTACGGCGGATGGTGGGCCGATTTTGGTGCTTGCCGGCGCCGGTAGCGGAAAGACGCGCACGCTCACCTATCGCGTGGCCTATTTGCTCAAATCAGGCGTCTCGCCAGACAACATTTTGCTGCTCACGTTCACCAATAAAGCCGCGCGCGAGATGCTGCAGCGAGCGGCCTCGGTCGCCGGCCTACAGAACCGGCGTTTAGATGGCGGTACGTTTCACCACGTGGGTCTACGCTTTTTGCGCGATCACAGCGAAAAGCTTGGATACGGGCAGAAGCTCACCGTGCTCGACCGCGAGGACGCCGTGGATCTTCTCGCCTCGTGCGTCGTCGATGTGGGGATCGATCCCAAAGAGAAGCGGTTTCCGAGCGCAGAGGTTTGCTCTGAGATCTATTCGAAGGCTGTCAACACGCGCTCTTCGCTGCATGACACCATTCTCGACCATTTTCGGCAGTTCGAGATGCTCACGGATGATGTCATTCAAGTGCTCATGCGCTACGTGCAGAAAAAGCGCACGTTCAGCGTCATGGACTTTGACGACCTACTGCTCGAGTGGCGCCGTTTGTTCGTCGAGTTTCCAGACGTCGCCGAGCGTTTTTCGTCACAATACAAACACGTGCTCGTCGACGAGTACCAAGACACCAATCGTTTGCAGGCGGAGCTCTGCGACCTGACCAGCCAGGTGCACAA
>JBIKMD010000345.1:0-5480 GCA_044359465.1 Myxococcota bacterium | reverse complement strand
GTCCAAGCCTTCGATAATCGAGACGTTGAAGTTGACACCAACGAGGCCGCGATTGACCCGCTTGTCGAAGTACAGAACAGAGTCTCGATTGAGGTACTGCCACGGAAGCTGGTGCTTGAAAAAGATCCACGGCGTCATTGTCAGCCGTTGGTTGATCTTCCACTGATACCGCGCGTCGACCAGAAACGAGAGGAAACTCACCGGTAAGCTGATCGCGTCGATCTCACCAATACCGAAGCGCTGGTTGATGCGATGGTCATCGTACACCGCGCGCAGGCTGAAGCCTTTGTAGCGAAGCGCACCATCAACGAGCGCTTCATTGATCGTATCGCTGACGGGATCGTAGGTGCCACCTGCAAAATCGCCGTAGCGCGTATCCGTTCGCCGCGTCGTGCCAATGAAGCCATTCAGGCTGAGCTCCATGTCTCCACCGAGCAACTTGGAAGCAGCGGTCGCAGCGAGGCCGCCTTTGGAGATGCCGCGCCCGGTAATTCCGCCGTAACTCGAGACGGAGCCGCCCTGAAAATCCTGTGCTCCACGCGTAACGACATTAATCACAGCCAGCGCAGCAAACCCGCCATAGACAGCAGAGCCTGGTCCGCGGATGATCTCAATGCGTTCGATGATATCTACGGGAATGTGCCCCCCAAACGGCATCGTGCCGTAGAGCGTCTCGTTCATTTCGAGCCCATCGAGCAGCACGAGCACTTTGCCTTCACTGCCCCACTGACCGCGAAACGTGATGCCAGCAAAACCCTGAATGTCCGCACCGAACTGGAAACCAGGAAGCAGCATGAGCACGTCCATCAGGAACTGTGCCCCAGAGCGCACCAGTTCCTCTCGTGCGATCACGGAGAGCACTGCCGGCGCTTCGTTCGCCTTTTGCGTCGATTTGGTGGCGATGGCGATGTTCGGGTTGAGCAGATCCTCGAGCGACAACTGCTCGATATCCGTCATGCCAACAGCCGTGAGACTCGCAGGCAAGGACGCTGGCTCGGACGCGGCCGGGTCCACGGTGGATAACAAGACAGCCAAGAATGCAATCATGCAAGCGAGAGAGCATGAGTTTGGCGCCTCAGCAAAGAAATCCCGTGGCAAGGCAAGGAGAAAGAGACCAGCGCTCGGAGGCGACGAATTGAGGCATACTTCATCACAATGACGGTTTCAGACGAGGAACTGCGTCCCTACTTTGATGCGATCGCAGCGAATGTGGATGACGATGCGCCGCGTCTCTCCCTTGCCGCGTTCCTCGAACAACGGGGTGACGGACGAGCTGAATCGATTCGGCTCGGTTGCCAAGTCGCGCAAATGGAAGCGGATGACCCCGAGCTACAGAGACTGAACCAGCGACTCGAACGACTTCCCAAATTTTCCTACTTTGGAGCGACGCCACCTTGGCACCAGGGCTACCGCTGGGGCCGCGGCTTCATCGATGGCGTCAACTGGTCTGTGGAGCAGTTCGCAGCCCATGGCGACGCACTCTTTCAATGCACGCCAGCACGATCGCTGGAGGTGCTCGGCGGAATTCGCAATCAAGGACCAAAGCTTGCTTCATGTATTGCGTTGTCCAAGCTACGTAAGCTGACGCTTTTTGCTGGCAACGACGTGATGGATTTGCTCGCAATCGCGAGATCTCCGCACCTCACTCTGCTGCCGGAGCTCGTCCTGCAAAATTTGCAGCTGTCGCTCGATGTCATGCACCAACTCGGCGACACGAAGAACTTTCCCGGTCTCAGCACGCTGCATCTACATTGGTGCGCTGTTGACGCAGACGTGTGGCCGCAAGTGATTCGCTTTGCAGAGAAACGAAAGCTCAGCTTGTTAGACGTCGACACAACCAGCATCAGCACGCCCAACCTTAGATTGCTTCACAGCTCACTCGGCGCGCGCGTGCGGCCACTACCTCCGCTTGCGCGAGATCTCTCGCCAGCTGGACTTGCGAAGCGAACGCGTTTTGGAAGGCTCGACATGCGTACCCTAGCTCCAACTGTTGCCGAATGGCACGGCATACTGGAACGAGGGCCCTACGAAAACGTCACCGAGCTAACCTTGCCTAGACTTGGTGACGCGGGTGTCGTCGCGTTCGCGCGCAGCGGCGGGTTCTCGTCGCTTAGGAAGCTCAACGTCTACGGCTCGGGTCTTGGCGAGGCAGGAATCGCGGCATTGGCCGAATCAAGCGCACTCTCAGTGCTCGAAGAAATCGATCTCGGAGAGGGACTCTGCGAACGCTATCCAAAGGGGATCGCAGACGAAGCTGTGACGCACCTTGCTCGCTCAGCGACGCTACGGTCGCTGCGACGAATTCTTCGCTGCCGCGAGTGGACGGCCTATGGTCCTCAGGCGCGTGAAGGAGAAGAAGTGGAGCACATCCGCTCGGGTGACCGCGTCATTGAAGATGTCGTTTTCCACTCGATTTGGCCCTGAGGTGATGCCGATTCGCGAATGACTGCACACCTTAGGAGGAGTTCAACCAGGCACGTGAGGACAATGCACGAGTGCTGCACGCCAATGCGGATCAAATTTCGCGCGAAGAGGAACTCAGGCTATACAACGATCCGATGCGGGTTCGTGACGCCATCGCCAAACGTTTCAAGAGTCGAGACCCCTACTTCGATCAAATCTCGCGCCGTATGCCAATGCCGGTGCTGCGCGCGTTTTTGCGAGAGTCACTGCGTGATTTGGATATCGCCCTCTACCTGCACCGCGTTGCGGAGCAGCACAGAGAGAGCGATCAAACACGCGGACTCACCATCAAGGGAAGCGCGCTCGACATCGTTTTGGACGAGCTACAACGGCTCGCCCCCGGCACGCGCACGACCTGCACCTTCGATGATGGCTACGCAGATGCAGCTGAGTATCTAGATTCGCGCGCCCCGCGCTTCCCTAAGCTTTATTTCGTCTACAACCTCTGCCCCGAAAAAACCGTCAACCGGGCGGGCTTTCGTTGGGATCTGCACGAGCACAAACGCATCCACCAAGAGAACGTCGGCAACATCGACGAGTTTCTCTATCAAGCCGCCGACATCACCACCGAGAACACCCGCGCGGAGCTGAAGCTGCTCGCCGACGCGCCGCTCTTTCGTCTGGCCACCGTCGAAGAAGTGAAGGCCCTCACCCGGCACGCGAATGTATCGCTCGGCAACCACAGCAACTGCCACTTCCCTTTGGCGCGTCTCAATGATGCGGATGCGCAGCGCGAGTTACAAGCAAGCCGGGCGCAATTCGAAGCCCACTTCGGACCCATGAAACACTTCGCATTCCCCTTTGGATACCCTGGTGTCCACTTTGGCAAACGCGAGGTCGCGCTGCTGAGAGAGGCCGGCGCCGAGTACATTTGGTGCACGCGGGAATCACCTTACGCGCGAAGTTGGCAGCAACCGGGGGCTGTTCTCCCGCGCATTCAATTGCTCGGCACCTGGAGCGTCAAACACATGCTCTTGTGGATTGCGCAGCGTGCAGCGGTCTATCGCGTGCGCCGCGCTCGGGGCGCCAGCATGGGCGAGCTACCGATCTAGAAGCGCTCCCCAAACCAGCGCGTGCGCGCCGGCGGTCATCCAAATGCGAGACCCCAAACGCTTACGCGCGGGCTTGAACAGTCACGCAGCCGATGAATTTTTCGCGGCCGACGATGGTCACCACACGCTGCATGTCCGCAACATAGGTGCGATCCAAGTGAGCAACGAGCAGCACGGCATCCGCAGCACGCACGAGCGCAGCGGCAGCGGGCGTGTCCACAGGCGAAGACGTATTGAAGATCACTTTGTGCCCAAGCGACGCAAACGTTTGCAAACGGTTTTGCGCTTCCCCAACCTCAGCCAGGCCCACCCGATTGCAATCAAGCGTTTGCACCGACGCGAGCCCACGCATCTCGGCCACTTCTTTGAGCGACTTGACGATGTTCGAGGTGCTCGCACCTGCGGCCGCCGGGACCACAGCGAGTGAGTTCCAAGCTTCGCGTTCGAGCGAGAACCAAAGCTCTTGGGCTTGTTGGTCAGGCACCAAGTAGTCAAAGAGCAACTGGTCGATTTGGTTTGTAGGAGCCAATGCAGCTTTCATCGTAACCGTTCCCGAGCCATGCGCACGAAAATGCCCGCGATGGCCCTATCTCTTACGAGATACCGATGCGCAAGCCGTTTTGGCTCCTGAAAGAGACGAAAGGCCCATTCTAGGCCGACGCGCGACATCCACTGTGGCGCGCGTTGTACCTCGCCCGCGATGAAATCGAGCGAAGCGCCAATCCCAAGGCCTACGACGTTTGGCAGCGCGGGAACGAAACGTTGCATCCACAGCTCCTGCTTAGGGCACCCGAGCGCCACCAGCAAAAGCTGCGGTTTTGCGGAACGAATGCGCCCGACGACGGCGGCTTGATCATCGAGCTTCTTGAGATCGATCATGGGCGAATCGAAACCAACAACGACAAGACCTGGATAACGCGATTCTAGAATCGCCTTCGCTTTTTGGTTGACGCGTTCGCTGGCCCCTAAAAAGTAGATGCGCAGTCCTCTCGCCGCGCCTTTTTCCAAAAGCGGTTCGACGAGATCGGAACCTGACACTTTCTCGCGAATAGCTAGACCGAGTGCGCGCGACATCCACACCAGCGGCATGCCATCCGGAATGGACAAGAACGCATCGTCGTAAGACGAGACGAGCGCCGCATCCGTCTCAGCCAGGCACACGTGATCGACGTTCGGCGTGACGACATAACCACCCTGGCCCGAGCTCACGCGTTCCAAAATGCAATCGATCGCTTCACGCAGGGAGACTGCGTGAGCATAAATCTTACCGTACTGAACGCGCTTCATTTGACGCTCTTCACGACGCGTTCTCGCGCCGCAACGACGCTCTCAGCAGGTTTGACAATCGAATGCGGCGGCACGCTCTTGGTCACGACGGAGCCCGCCATGATCTTCGAACCCGCACCAATGGTGATGGGGCCGATCAAGGTCGCACCAGGACCAATGTGCACATCCTGCTCGAGCGTGGGCGCGCCACTCTCACGCGTGTCCGGGTCCACCCCTTCCCCGAGCGTGACGTTGTGAAAGAGGATGCAGCCCTGCCCCACTTTGGATCGATGGCTCAGTACGAGGCCCGTACCGTGCACAATCGACACACCCGGCTCGATCTCGGTGTTCCAGTGAATCTCAGCTGCGTACAAATGACGAATCAAACGCGAGGCTACCTGCGCCGCACCTGGCACACCGCTGTCGCGACAAAGACGCATGACGCGCGTGGCGATCATCATCTGAAAGCCAATCTTCTTCACGGCGTCGAGTGGAAGCCTCGTCGTAGGAATTTTTTCGTGATGATACTTCTCACGGTACCGCTGCAGCGATGCATAGTCGGAACGAACGGCGCGCAAAAAGCTCGTGAGTGCAGACATAGTTTCAGTCCTCGTCGGTAGTCAGCGGCTCTTCAGGGCAAACGAACTTCTCGGGATCGATCTCACCAAGCTTCCTAGCCGGCACACCACCGACAATAGT
>JBIKMD010000279.1:0-6034 GCA_044359465.1 Myxococcota bacterium | reverse complement strand
GGCGGCAACGGGTTCGATGGGGATGACCGCGGCGGCGCTGGCTCGGGTGGTCGTATTAAACTCATCACGCCGGCGTTTTCGGGCACCTGCAATTATTTGATCGGCGGCGGCACCAGCGGTTGTTCTGCGGGCGCTGGCGGCGCCGGGGTAGTCGGCGGAACACTCTCGGCACCGATCATTCTGACGCCCACAAACAACGCTTACACCTCGTCGCGGCGACCGCCGATTTCCGGAACCATCGACGCGTCGCTCTGCGCAAGCGGCACGCCGACCGTCGAGCTTACGGATGCCGGCTTTGTTGTTGCAACGAATATTCCCGTGGCATGTCCTGCTGCCACTTGGAGCTTCACACCCGCGAGTGATTGGACCCTCGGTGCACATACCGTACGCGCGTATTCGCGTAAGACGATCAGCGGTTTGCCCTTCATTTCTCCTGCTAGCGCCGCCGTCGTTTTCACCATCGACACAACAGCACCGGTCGTGACGCTCGACGCTTTCCCCGCCGCTCCAAGCGCGACGGCCACTGCCACGGGTACAGCGACCGATGCGGCGCCGAGGACGGTCACCATTCGTTATTGCACGCTGACGGGCAGCCAAACCTGCGCAACAATGCCTTTGTGCGCTGCCGCTGACTCGAGCGCCCCAATCGCCGCCAGTCCAGCCTATTCCTATTCGCCGGCCGTGCTCGCGGACGGAGCGTATTGCGTGCAAGCCATCGCCACTGACGCGGCTGGCAATGTGTCGACGACCGCTAGCCGCGATCTCTTGCTTGATCGAACGGCCCCCACGCTCACGCTTGCGAGCTTTGGTGCACCCGCCCCTACGTCTAACCCGGCCCTGTCCGGGACTGCGGTTGATGCAAGCGCGCTCACCTTAGTCGCGGACTACTGCAGCACCGATTGTTCGGCGCCTTGCAATTCTGCGTTCACAACACCGGTTCTTACACCAAGCGCGGGTGCTTACAGTCATCCAGGCCCAACACCTGCGCAGCTCGCAGACGGTACGTATTGCGTACAAGTTGTAGGCACAGACGGCGCCGGCAACCAGACCACCACCAAGCAGAGCTTGGTTCTCGATCGTACGCCGCCCACCATCAGCGCAGACACGCTGACTTTGACGGCTACACCAACAACACTGAACGTCTCTGTTGCAGATACAAGCGGTGCGATCACGCTAGGCACGAGCTGGACACTGAACGGGGTGGCGCAACCCGCGCTCAGCGTGAGCGGACCGAGTTGCACGGCGGCGAACGCGGGTACGTGTACTTTTGGAGTCGCGCTGCCCGGCGGCATCGACGGCGCTGTAGTCATCACACTGCAAGGCTTTGATGGTGCACTAAATGGTTCACCGGTAGTGACGCGCAGCTTCATGGTCGACAATACCGCACCAACACTCGCGTTAGACGCAGTGCTAGCGGATCGTCAGACTGCGAGCATTTCGGGTACCGTGCAAGATGCATCGCTCAGCGCGGTCACGGTGACTTACTGCACCACCACCGCAAATCCAACGTGTCCTCCTGCGAGCTGCCAGGTGGCCCATACACAAACCTTCTCAGCAATCGCGCCGCCAACGGGCAACTTTGCAGCATCGCCAAGCCTTCCAGATGCGCGCTACTGCATTGTGGCCAGCGCGCAGGATGTGGTGGGCAACACGAGCATGCAGGCCACTCAGAGTTTTGTGCTGGATACCGCGGCACCAACCATCACGATCGGTGCACCGACCACTTTGGAAGTGCCAGGCACGGTGTGCGTCAGCATTCAAGACGACAATCCCACCTCCAACAGCGCAACGTGGGAGCTCAATGCGGTGGCACAGGGCACACTCGCGCTAGTCGCACAGGCGTGCACCCTTGCTGGCGGCGGCGCTGGCAACTACACAGTCAGCTTCGGAGCGAATCAGAGCGGCACGGTCACCTTGCGCGTCGAAGCGAGCGATGCCGTTGGTCAGACGACGATTTCGCAACAAAGCTTCGTGTTACAAAGCACGGGGCCTGATATCGATTTGTGGACCGGTGCCGATCCTACGAACGCAGATAGGCCTGTTGTGTTTGGCGCCATCACGGACGCGGACGGGATTGCCAGCGCAACGCTG
The DNA here is from genome assembly GCA_044359465.1 of Myxococcota bacterium. Taxonomy (GTDB): domain Bacteria; phylum Myxococcota; class JADLHZ01; order JADLHZ01; family JADLHZ01; genus JADLHZ01. The sequence goes on along the minus strand of JBIKMD010000279.1, from coordinate 3,943 downwards.
ACAGTCACAGCAGGTGATGGCGCGGGCGGGTGCACTGGGGCAAGCGTGTTTACACAAGCAGTCACCAGTCCATTCGCACTCGAGCCCTGGCCGGCCGGTGTGCTCGCCAACGGCGACTATTGCGTGCGCGTCGACGCCACGGACACGGTAGGCAACACGTCAAGCGAAACATTGCGCGTGCGCAAGGACACGAGCGCAGCCACGCTTTGGATCGGCGTCTCGCCCTCTCCTACCGTAGCGGACTCACCGACTGTGTTTGGCGTGTACTCGGGCACGGGCACGGTACACGTAGCGTTTGCCCCACTCGCTGCGAGTGGAAGCTGCGGCACAACCGAAGATGAAGGCGACGCCGCGGTTGCGGCAGGTACGCTGTCCTATACCGCGTCCGTGCCCCTGACGCATGCTGCAGCCTGTCAGGACTACTGCGTTAACGCGACCGACGGTGCAGTCACCGCCCAGACGCGTTTCGAACACTGCACACAACAAACGTCAGCGAATGGACCACTCACCCTCACCTTCACGAAGACGACGTCGGACCTCCCGGTCACCGGTGAAGGCACTGCACCACCAGACGCAAGCGAAGTGGAAGTCATCGTGTACCTGACCGATCCCCAAGGCCACTGCACTTCTACGGCAGCCTCCACTAGCCTCGCGGTCCTCACGCCGGGCACACCGCAAAGTTACACGTTTGCGACGACGTCAGCGCTTGCAAGTGGCACCTACTGCGTGCGCGTTGAAGCGAGAAACGCGGCGACCTCGCTTGTCACTATGCTCACTCGACTCACTGTGACCGATCCGCCTCCGCCAGGCCCAACTGGCATGACAGGAATGAGTGGTGCCACGGGCGAAACGGGTCCAACGGGCAGCACAGGGACCAGTGGAGAAACCGGGGCGAGCGGCGCCACAGGCGCTAGCGGCGAAACGATGCCTGGTGGTGCAACGGGCGAAACGGGCGACGAGGGCATGGGTTCCGGCGGCGTTGCTGCGGGTTCAGGCGCAATCGAAGACGAGCCAAACGCGCTGGCGGATCCTAGCGGCAACTACTACGTGCGAGGCTTTGCTGGTTGCAAATGCGGACACAGCGACGCGCCACCGGATGCGTCATTGCTCTTGCTCCTGCTGTACTTTGTGCGTCGCCGCCGCGCGCAGTGAGGGCGCACTCGCCGAGCCACTTTTCGTGCGCGGCTGAATGCGAAACTACACCGGCACAACAATATCGCTCGCCTACTCTTAGAGGCCATTGCCTTCAGTCAAGGCCTCGCTGCGCGTCAGCGAGGTTGGCTATTGAGCGCCAGCATCGCTGTATCGAACTCCTTACGCGAGCCATGCAGACGTAGCGCTTTGATCACTAGCGCAGCCATAGTGACTCCCATTCTCACGATTGAAGACTTAGAGAGCACATGTACACTCGCGAGCTGCGAATGCTTGGCGCGAAGTATGTCGACCCCGCCAGACCTGAGAGAGGGCGCGTAACCCGTGAGCCCCTCAAAATCGACGAATAGATGCGCCGCACCACGCTCGAGCCCGAGCGACAGCGCCGACAAGAACTGCTTGGAAAGGGGGTCGCTTGCAAAACCCTTGAACTCGCAGACGAACACGTTTCCCTGCAAAAACGCGTCAAACGCGCCAAAGTTGTCGTTCCCAGAGCCAAGGCTTTGCCTCGTCGCTTGCTCACCCATGCCGCTACACTACCCGAGAGCGTAGCCTTCTGCATGGTTGAACATAAGCGCTGTCGTCGTCGTCACCCGCACTTGTCACTCAGACAGAATCTGCAGTCGTCACTCATATGCGCCATTATTCATGCAATCGGATCATGACACAGACACATCGCTAATCGCAGTTCCAATTGACGCTTCATGTCACGGCGTCTAAGCTCACGGACCCAATGAGATTCGTCAGACTGCTCCAACTCGTCACAGCCATGGTGCTGCTTGCATGCGTCACAACAACCTGGACGCTAGGTGCCGTGCCCTCGATAGAGTTGTCAGAGAACGACAAAGACGGCTCAGAAGAGACGCAAGGGACCGACTTCATCACCACTGTCCTTCTCGAACTCCGAGTCATCACCGAGCGGCCGAGCCCGACGCCGCAACATGTCGCCAGTTGCCGCACCCAAACGGATCCGGACCGCAGCTACCGCCCTCCAGCGTGAGCGCCTCTGCGCCAGCACCATTTCCGTGATTCGAGTTCGTCCACGTGTGGACATGACCCATGCGCCCTGTGAGGTTTCTCCGATGTCTGCCGTTGCTCAGCGTCTCAAGCTCTTCTTCACGTTCAATGATTCTCGTTTCGAAGACTTGGATCGCGCCCACTGGAAAAAAATCGTCTACCGCGACTTCAGTGCGGGTCTCGTCGTCGCACTGACCGCCATCCCGATGGCCATGGGTTTTGCCATCGCTATGGGGCTGCGTCCTGAACAAGGCATTATCGCGGGTGCCATGGCGTGTCTCGTGGGTCGTACCTTTGGTGGCTCCAAGTACCAGGTCTATGGTCCCACCGCCGCCTTCATCCCCGTCATTGCCGGCATCATGCAGAAGTACGGCGAAGCCAGTGGAGGAACAGCTGCAGGGGCGCACGGTTTTTTGGTCTTCGTCTCCATTATTTCCGGCGTCATTTTGATGCTGCTCGGCGTCGCCGGGCTTGGAAGACACGCAAACAAAGTACCCAACTCCATCGTGGTTGGTTTCACGGTTGGGATTGCAGTGGCCATCGCGGCCACGAACCTTGGTGAAGTGTTGGGGCTGACAGTCGAGCTCAAGGGATCGCTTTTCGCCAAGCTGCGCACCACATTCGCTCATATCAGCGAGATCAACGCCTGGGCCATCGCGGTCGCTGTGTTCACGTTCGTCGCGACTAAGGTGCTGCTGCGCATCTCCATCTTCATTCCGGGCCCGGCGGTTGCGCTTGGTGTGGCCACCGCCGCGGTAGCCACGGTGTTCCACGACAAGGGATTGCGCACGGTGGGAGATCTTTACGGCAGCATTCCGAATCACTTCTTTGCATGGACGCCGCCGCATGTTCCGACTGTGACCGTCTCCCTCGTGGTCGATGTGGTCTACTATGTGGTCGCGATCGTCTTCGTATCGGGCGTTGAGAGTTTGTTATGCTCGTCCATGGCGGATCGATTGGCCAACAACAAAAAAACGCCCTTCAATCCGGACAAAGAGTTCTGGGGCCAAGGACTCGTGCAAGTCATCACTCCACTCATCAACGGTTTCCCGTGTACTGGCGCGCTCGCCCGCACCGCAACGAGCATCAAGGCAGGCGCCGTCACGCCGCTCGCGGGCTACTTCAAATTCGCGCTCAAGCTGATGCTCGCCTACTACCTGGCCGGCGTGCTCGAGCACGTTCCAATGGCATGCATTGGCGGCATTTTGCTGTGGGTTGCCTCCAACATGATCAAGCCATCGGAAATTCGTGAGGTCGCAAGCACAGGGCGTCTCAACACGGCCATCATGGTCTACACTGCAGTCATGGTGCCCGTCACTGATTTTCTCACAGGCGTTCTCTCGGCACTCATCTTGTACTTCTTGGCTGCGAAATTCTTTCCAAGTTTGCGTCCAACGGTGAGCACCGAGTCCTCCCATGGCTGAGGGCGCTGCCCCGAATCCGCAACAAGCGGGGCCGCGCGTGTTGCGGGACGTCAGCGCGGCCATTGTGCTTTTGTTCGTCGCCATTCCGCTGAGCCTTGGGATCGCGCAAGCGTCAGAAGCCCCACTCGTTGCAGGCCTCGTCGCGGCCGTCGTCGGCGGCCTGGTGGTGGGTGCGCTCAGCAAATCGACACTCAGCGTAAGCGGGCCCGCCGCAGGGCTCATCATGGTGCTCAGCGGTGTGCAGCCGGAGATTGGTGATTGGACGGCAGTGCTCACTGCTATTTGCCTTGCCGGTGCGATGCAGATTGTTGCGGGCAAATTTCGTCTCGGTACGTACGCGGACTTCGTGC
>JBIKMD010000278.1:0-6041 GCA_044359465.1 Myxococcota bacterium | reverse complement strand
CAACAGGCACAGGCGGCGGGGCACTCGGCTTCGACTGAAACGTCAGGCTAACGCTACCATCGCTCTTTTTCCCAAACGCGCCCACCATTGTGATCTGATGCGCGCCAGCAGGAATGCTGAGCTCGTAGGTGGTGACGAGCTCTTTGAGCGCGAGCACTTTGTTCTTCTTGTCGAGCGCCACGCGCACCATTGTGGCTTTGGTCGTCCCCGGGTCGCGCGTAATCACAATGCTGAGCTTGTCGGGTCCCGTCACAGGGATGACCTTCGGCGTGGCGAGCGAGCCGAGCGGGAAAGTCTCAGCGCTGCTCGCAGCATCCTCAGTCTCGGCAACAGGCGCGGGTTCGGCGGGAGCCTCGCTTGCCGTTTTCGCCTTTGGTTTAGGCTTTGCTTTAGATTTTGGAGCAGGAGCCACGGGCTTTGGCTTGCCGCGCGAGACGCTCACGGCTGCTTCGCTCTGCGCAGGCAGCAGCATACAAGTTCCAACGCAGGCTAAGCACAGGAGTCTCATGGCAAAAAAAGTGTAACAGCTACGCGAGCATCCCCCACATTTTCCCGCGCGTGGGTGCGTGCGAGGTTGGCCGCAGGGCACTTCGGCGGTAGTGCGAAGGAATGCTCTTTTTAGCGGCTACCCTCCTCGTGTCAGACGTCAGTGTGACCTTCAAAGCCAAGCAGATTCTCGCCGATGGCAAACCCGTAGATGTCACCAGCTTCACGCAGCCGAGCGACGCCATGTGTAAACAAATGGGCGGTCTCGTGAGCTTTGCAGACAAGAACAAACCGGTGCCGAACATTGATGCGGCGGACGCTACGCCCTGGCGTGAGGTGTTCAACGTGCTGCAAATCGTCAAAGGCTGCGACTACGAACGCGCCACCTTGCGCGGCAAGTACACGCTGCGCGTAGGCGGCACGGGCGCGGCTTTGTCGCTCGTGGTGCTCGGTGACAAAAAAGCCAAGATCGTGAGCGGCGGCACCTTCGCAGACTTCTCCGTAGAGGGCTTCAAGATCGCGCGGGGCCCAAGCGACGATGTTGTGCTCACGGCGTCAGACACCACAACCGTCAAAGCGATTACCGATCTCTTACAAAGCGCAGACATCACGAATGCCTTCGTACTGCTCGAAGACAAAACCAAATTCGCCGGCGTGGCCACGGTGCTCAACCTCAAGCCAGCGAGCGACGCCAAGGATGAGCCCGTAAGTACTGCCCTGGTCGCCGCCTTTGCCAAACCGCAGCAGGTGCTCATCGAATCGCGCAAAGCACCCGCGTGGACGCAAATCGAAACAGCGATCTGTTTGCTCGATGGCAAACCCATGGTGTGGGGCGTCGGCATGGCCAAGATTCCGGATCCCGCACTAGCCATGACCACCGCAGAAAACCGAGGACGCGCAGCCGTCGCAACACTCCTTGGAACGAAGGCCGAAGATGGTTCGACAGAAGCGACCATCAAAGGGTTGCAAGTGGTGGATCGCTTCAAAGATGCGCGCGGCCACTTGGCACTACTCGCCATGCACGCACCTGATGCGTTGCAAGAAGCAGCCACGGCCCCCTGCCCTACGAGTGAAGCCGAGGTGAAATGGGCCGCAAAGCCGATCAAAGACGCGCCTAAACCGGCATGGCAGAACGCCAAGGCGACTGTGAGTTTCGTTCAGGATCACTTTTTGCTGAAGCTCCCCGCGGGAAACGATGCGCGGCTCGCTGCAAGCGCAGCCAAAGCGCAGCTCCAAGCCGTGCTTGCGACTGCCGCACTCACCACCGGTGCTACGTGTTTGACGGAGGCGGCTTGGCCAGTGGGCTCGGAGTTTATCGAAGGAGACAGCGCGGGCGCCTGGCTCAGCATCTACGAGGTCCGCAAACAGGGCCTTGCGAAAAAGTGTTCCGCAGAAACGCTTGCTGCTTTTGTCAAAGAGGCGGGAACGAACCGCGCTTGCAGAGCGAACTAAGCCGGTACTTTACGCAGCCTTCACCTTCGGCATCGAATGTTGGCCCTCGGCCTGTCGTCCGAAGCGCATATGGCTAGTCGCGTTCGTTTTGCCTCACTTTTGGTTCTGTTAAGTGCGTGTGAAGCCCCTCCAGCACTGCGTTTTTATCTAGCTGGCCGCGCCGTGCACGCGCATGACGCGGGGCTGGTCACATTGACGCAGCCTCAGTCGCTCGTGTTCGAGATCGAGAACCTCACCCAAGCAGCCGTGACTTTGCGCGGCTTTGTGCTGCGTGGTGCACAGAGCACAGACGGCTTCGCGCTCCTTGGTGGCAACTGCGAGAGCGCTTTGGCGCCGCACGAACGTTGCCGCGTGGAAGTGATCTTCGATCCGCTCAGCGAACGTCGGCATGAGGCGTCACTCATCATCCGCTATGCACGCGATGAAGAGGAGCGCGAGCTTGGTCTAGACCTGTCTGGCCGAGGCCGGCTCGACTGCGGCGTGGGTGCCGCTCTCACCTTGGCAAAACAACAAGGCGCAGCGAACGCTCAATTAGAGAATGAAGCGCGCGCAGCACAAGGCGACTCCGCGGGCAGCGCGCTAACGCATGACGATGGGTTCAATAAGGCGTACGCGAACGCGTATCAGCAAGGTCACGACGCTGGTTACGCGAGCGGGGCCTACGAAGACGCGTACCGCGCAAGTTACAGTGAGGGCGTGCAAGACGGCCGAGGCAGTATGAGCGCGTGCCAAGCAGGTAGCAGCGCCGGCGCAAACGATGGCATCGCAGACGGCGTCAGCATTGGACGCGCAGAAGGACGCGCCGCTGGCGAGCAAGCTGGTTACGACGAAGGTTTCACGCGCGGAGAATACGACGGCGCGATGGACTGCGGTTCACCTGCACGCGACGACGAAGCGAGCCTTCGCTCTGCACTGAGCCAAGACGACCAAGCACTACGACAGGCGTGCTTCACACGCGGTAGAGAGCAGACACTCGATCTGCGAGCATTCGCGATCGCGTACGACAACGCAGCAGCGAAAAACCAAGCTTATCAAGTAGGTTTATCGAGCGGCTTCAGCGCGGGTTACGCAGCAGGCGCAGAGGCCGGAGCAACGCTAGCCCTGAGCACCGGCGATGCACGCGGCTATGACGACGGCTTTCACGCAGGCAGCAGCGAGCGTTTTGCCGATTGTTACGATGCGACCTACGCACTCGAGTACCAGGACGCCTATGGCGCGGGCTTCGCATCAGTCTTTGGGTACGACGCGGGTTATGAGCTTGGTTTCAAAGACGGCCACGCAGATGGATACGCGTCCGTGTGCGGATGAGCGCTCAGTTTCTGACTCGGCGAGCAGGCTGTGATACGACTAGCGCATGCTGGACATTGGCGATTCGGTTCCGCGTCTCTCAGCGATGACGACCCAAGAAAAGCAGGTAGATCTCACGGATTTTCTTGGTCAGTACCTCGTGATCTACTTCTTCCCAAAAGCGTTCACGCCTGGGTGCATGGTAGAGACCAAACGCTTTCGTGACAACTACCCAGACCTCAAGGCGCTCGGTGCCGAGGTGCTAGGCGTCTCGATGGACGACCACGCCACACAATGCCGCTTCGCCAGCGAAACCCAGGCTGGGTTTCCAATGGTCGCAGACAAGGACGGCACCATCACGGAGGCCTTCGGCGTTAAATGGGCGCTCTTACCGGTCGCGAAGCGCGTGACGTTTATCATTGACCCAGCCGGAAAAGTCGCCGCTCGCTTTCATCACGAGCTGCAGGTTCTCAAGCATCTCGATAAGGTTTTGAGCTTCATTCAAGAAGCAGTGCGCACGCCTAGCGGCGGGCATTGAGCGACCTAGCGCGCTTGTTGCGGCGTGCCCGCGCTCCCGCCTTGGCGAGCAGTGAGGCGACTTGAGCGCAAGGAGCTTAGTCGTTGCGAGGAGCCATGCGTGGCGGGTCCTTTTTCGCTTCGATGCGCGCGGAGTAGAGTGCGAGAGGAGTCCCCTGGCACATCGCCGTTTGAATGATGTTCACTTTACCAACAGTCACATCAGGCTGGTCGGGACCGAGGGAGTACTTGCCTTCAATACTGGCCATGAGGGCCTTTTCGAGCAGCGATTTTCCTTTTTTTTCTTCTTCTGTGACGGTGATTTTAGTTGGCTGCACGACCACGTGCGCCACACCTTCTAGGAGACTTGCCACCTGCACTTGGTTCGTTTCGTATGAGGCAACTCTTTCAACAACGAACCAGTCGTCGCCTTGTTTCCAAGCCCGTTTGCTCGCCCATTCAGGACAGCTCGAATCAAATTCGGATAGCGACGCAACGACGCTTGCGTCGCAGGTTTCCACAGTTGCGCTGTCGCGAATTGATGCAGCACTCACGCGCAGTAGCTCGCGCCATCTGCCTTGGCATTTCGCTGAGCGAATGACCTCCACGTCTCGAAGTTCGACGCGAACCTCGCCGGGAGTGTCATCGACGAGCTGACCCCATATGGCGTGGAAGGGTGAGATAGACCAACCGTCTTCGCCTGCGAAGTGCTCGGCGCCAACCGCGTAGACGTACCCAGCGTCTTGGCAACGCTTAGTTTGAATCCACGCCGGACAATGTCCTTCACCTTGTGTCCCTGAAGCCGAACTTTGAACGGCGATTGTCGCGGGAGTTGGAAGCGGCCTCGCGACAGCAAGGCCCACCGCGCTGACAGTCGCAATCACGAAAGCGCTGTTGATCACCACAAAAGTGGTGCCGCGTTGAAATGCACGCCACTCGCGCTGAAGCGCAGCACCCATGCCAAGGCCGACCACGAAGCCAGTTGCGTGCGCAGTGAAATCGAAGCCGAAGACTATCGCCAGAATGACAGCGGAAATGGCAGCTCGTCCGACATGGCTCCAACCGGTTCCCACACCACGCGCCCGTTCTGATCCTAACAACACACCGTCGAGCCCGTAGAGTGCGCCGCTTGCACCGAGGGCTACGTAGGTTTCGCCAAGATGTGTGAAGTCACTTGCGAGGTTGGCGAGCACACCGGTGACCGCAAAAGCCGCAAGCATACGTCGAGTCCCGAATTGCGATTCCACCTTCGGGCCCAACGAAAGAAGCGCTATGAGGTTGAAGCAAAGGTGCAGAACGCCGGCGTGAAGAAAGAGGGCACTGAAGGCGCGGAACGAGAAAGCATCGTTCGCTGCGCGCGCACCAAGACGAATCAAGACATCAGTTGAAACATCAGAGGAGGGTCGAGCTTGGGTCGCCACAGAAAGTGCGACCTCCGCGATGAACAGGACAAGGATGGTGGAAAAGAGCGCTTTGGTTCCGGGATTCTCGGAAGCGCCGAGGGCTCGGAGCAGCCCGGCAAACCATTCAGGTCCGGTGTAGAGACCACAGTGAATGCACTTCCTTTCGCCCCGCGCAGTGTAACGTCGACAATGAGGACAAATGAAACCACCAGAAGACATGGCGCGCCGGGTAGCATGAAGGCGTCACGTTGAAGCGGACCATTTCCCGATAAGCCATCGCTTTTTGGCGGCGTTTGTCGCCGCGTGGGCCAGAAAAGCCGCGATTGACGTGAACACCTCAGCGTGAAGGCGTAGCGAGCGTACGATGCAAACCGCCGTCGATGGCGCCAGCCACAATGTCCGCGATCAGCGCTGCGCCGCTTGCCCAGGACACGATTTGCAGTGCGCGTGCACGGTCGACATTTCCTCCGGCTGTGAAGGATCGCGTTTGGGACGGAAACGCCCCCTCTAGCGCGCTAGGTGCAGCGGCGTAGTAGAGCGCAGCAACGGTGACATTGGCAGCAAGAAGCAACACCTGCGAGACGAGCAGCAACGACGCGGCGACGTAACGTTTCTCGGCGAACTGGCCAATACCGAAGGGCAAGATCGCAAGGAGAACAGGCACTGATGCAGGTGCGATGACAACGTTGACAGGCGCACTCGCACTCTGAGTCACGGAAGGTTCTGCGATGGGCTTTGCCGGTGGCTCGACGACCGCGTCTGTGCATGTCGACAGCTCCGAGATCGCTTTGAGGCGCGTTGTGAGTTGCTTGCCGACTCGCTCGCAGCTCAAACCATCGGCTCGCTGCGAGACAACGAGCACTCGCGCAGCGCCAAACTGCGCGCTGAGCGCCGCGG
>JBIKMD010000754.1:0-3558 GCA_044359465.1 Myxococcota bacterium | reverse complement strand
AACGCCTATCGCTTCAAAGTGGGCGCGCGATTTTCAGAGGGCCAACGCAAAGCGCTCGCCATGCTCGCCTCTCGCGCCGCGCAAGCGGTCGACAACGCGCGCCTCTTCGGCAATTTGCAGAACACTTTCCGCGAGACGATCAAGGGCCTAGCGCACGCGCTTGAAGCCAAGGATCAATACACAGCCGGCCACTCGGAACGCGTCACTGACTACGCGCGCGTGATGACAGACCACCTGAGCTATCTGTCACCTGAACAACGCGAGCTCATCTGTCAGTCGGGCGTCATGCACGACATTGGCAAGATCGGCATTCGCGGCGAAGATCTGAACAAGCCAGACAAGCTCACGCAAAAAGAATATCAGATGTTCCAATCCCACCCGGGCTACGGAAAACGGATCCTAGAGCCGATTTCGTTCCTTCACGACATCATACCGGGCGTCTACTACCACCACGAAATGTGGGACGGCTCTGGGTACCCTGAGCAACTCAAAGGCGAAGAGATTCCGCTCATGGCCCGCATTCTCTCCATCGCAGACACCTACGACGCCATGTGCAGCAACCGCGCGTACCGCAAAGCGCTGCCGCACCAGATCGCAGTTGAAGAGCTCGCGCGCTGTGCGGGACGGCAGTTCGATCCGAACCTGATCCGCGTGTTCCTCGACAACGTCGATGGCCTCCGCGAACGTTGGAAGCGCGAGGGTCACTGGGTACCTGAATGAGACGGTTGTTCCTGCTTCTATTCGCGCTTCCCGCTTGCGCGCCCATCTCTTGGGGCAGCGACAAGATGGCGTGGCCCGAACCCACAAACCTCAAAGAGGTCAAACCCATAGCGCTACAAGATTGCGAAGTGATGCACCTCGAACGCGAAGGCGGCGAGCGCGTCTTCGTTCCTGAGGTGCCAGACACCGCAGCAGGCATGCGATGGCCTGTTGTAGCGCGTGCGGTCACGTCGCCGTTTGGTATTCGCAATGATCCGCTCAAGCCAAAGTATGTACGCTTTCACCGCGGACTCGATGTGTCGGCCACGATGGGGTCACCGGTGCATGCCGCGCTCGGCGGCCGTGTCGTTCAAGAAGGCTGGGCCGGGGGACATGGTCAGCGCGTCACCATCGATCACGGGGGCGGCGTAAGGTCGTCTTATTCGCACATGTCCCTCGCGCTGGTGTCGGAGGGCATGATTGTCCCCGAAGGTCAGGCGATCGGCCTTGTTGGTGACACCGGGCGCTCGACGGGACCCCATCTACACTTTGAAGTGACGATTGATGGCGAGCCGATTGATCCGCTCCCGCTGCTCGGTGGCCGTCTGCCTACCGAGTCAGAGCTCGCGCGTACGAACGTGCCGCCCAAACTGCCACTCGCGCGTAACCACTAAGTCCAGATCCCCATGACCCGAGGCGAGAGCGCTCGCCGCCGCAGCACATAACTAAACAAGCGAAGGGTTCGTGCTCGCGTTTGCGCGGCGGACCATCCGCTGAAGGGACAGACCTTGAGTCGCTAGCGCGACCAACTCATTTCGATGACGCGTGTGGAGTCGTCAGGCTGCGTTTGGCCAACGTAGCGCGTGCGTACGTCTTGCACTCGGGTGAGCTCCGCCAACGCCACAAAACCTCCTCGTTGCACTTCCCAAAAAGGCTCAGATGGCAGCGTGATACCGCGGAATTGCACCTGCAATAACTGCGGAGCGAGCAAGTTGGTTTGAACGGCGCCGTTACCGCGAAAGAAGGTATCCCACATCTGAGTGCTGCGCCCGATCACATGGTTCGGCGAGGCAACCCGAATAAAAAACCGATACACGCTCCGCATACTGCGAAGCGTGCTCTGGCGGCCAAGCTCGAAAGCGCCCTTGATGTCGCGTTCGAACAGAACGTCGTGCGCTGTAGTAATGACTTCGACATGTTGTGACAGCGGCAGCCAGGAACTGGCAATCGGCGGATGCGACAAGAGGAGTTGTGTATCGGCCGACAGCGCAGCTACGAACTGTCGCCAGCGGTCCTGGTTCGACGCAAACATCTCCCGCAGTGTGCCGACGTTATTGCTGAATATGAGGGCTTTCGCCTGAGATTCGCTCGCCAGCACTGCACCCTCGCATGAACGCGTTGGAGATAGACAGAAGCACGCTACCACTAAGCTTGCGGGAATGAGACAGCGCGCGTGCTGCGCCGAAACAAACCTCCGGACAAGCTAGTCAGCGGCCCCACTCGAGCGACTGCACGACCGGGAGCTGCAGTGCCCGCTCACGATCGAGATCCAAGTTGCCAACATGCAGTCCGAGCGGCGCTTGCACCCACTTGTAGATCGATTGCGAAAACAGCTTGAAGAAGCGATCGACATACTCACCAAGACGTTCGATCGGCACACTCGGAAACAAGCTGTGCAGCGCAAGCTTCACTTCGTCCGGCGCCATTTTTTCACCGGCATACAACGCAAAACAGGCGTCGAGAATCGGGAAAGGCATCAGCTCTTTTTCGCCTTCCTGATTTGCCGCGAGCTCGGGACCAGCCGGGTGCGACAGCACGCCCTGGATGCCCGCATAGCCGGTTTTTTCAGCAAGGTAGTCGAGCAAGTACATGACTACGGTTTTTGGCAGATTTGAAATTACGCTAACGCCGCCTTCGAGGTCGCCGCCAATCGTCGTGTAACCCATGGCCTTCTCGCTCATGTTTCCAGTCTGCAGAAACAAACCGCTCGTCGAGTTGGCCCAGTTCCACATGCGTGCGCCGCGAATGCGTGCCTGAATGTTTTGCTCTGTTACTGGTGTGAGCGATTCACCAGGTTGCAACATGGACTTCGCTGCCGCGAGCTCACGATCGAACGCTTCTTCAATACTGATGACTGAGAAGGGCGCACCGATCTCTTTCGCAATCAGCTCAGCAGCATCACGCGTCTTGCTGCTCGAATAGCGCGTTGGCATGTAGAACGTACGCAGCAGCGCTTTTGCCTCCGCGGTATCGCCAAAGCGTTTGAACAAGTAGCGCCAAGCGATGAGCAGCGCGAGCAGGCTGTCTCGGCCGCCCGAGAGCGCAATGCCAATCAGCTTGAAGTGATTCTTCTCGAAGTAGTCACCGAGCCCGAGCGCGAGCGCATCGAGCAGCTCCTCACAAAATGCTTCACGCGCATCGAGGGGTTTACTCGGACCAGGCAAAAAGAACGACGCACCTGGTGGCACGGGGTACTGCAGCTTTGTCCGATTGGCGCCGCGCTCGTTCGCCTCAATGACGTGCATCCGCGGCTCGTTCGAGGTGGCAGCGATCGCATCACTTCGCCACGTCGTGTTTTCTGCGCGTAGGCGCTGCGTGCGATCCAGATCAACAACCGTTGTCTCGAAGTTCTCGATGAACCGTTTTGTTTCAAGCAGTACACGCCCGTTCTGACAAACGAAACCACCACCATCGAAGATGAGCCCGTCTTGGCCGCCCACCTGATTCGTGTAGACGATGGTGCACTGGTTATCGCTCGAACGCGTCGCGAGCATTTCACGCCGCGTCGATTGCACACCTAGGCGGTAGGGCGACGCACTCACGTTCGCAATGATCTCGGCCCCATGATTGCAGCGGCGC
>JBIKMD010000003.1:0-19972 GCA_044359465.1 Myxococcota bacterium | reverse complement strand
GCGCATTGGGTGCCAGAGATGCAGTACAAGCCGCTCCGCTAGTAATTGCGATCACGCGAAAGGTCATGTTGCTCAGAAGGACGTAGTCAGGGGGAACAACAAAACCAGTTGCAAATCGGGACGCCCCTGTGGATGCGAGCTCTATTCCCCCGGAATCGATGGATGTGTTGTTCTGGATGTACACTCCATAGACCGACAACTGAATCGCGCGCGTGCCAGCCAGAGCCAAGGACGTCAAAGAGGCGCCGCTCAACGTGGCTGCATCCAAACCCGACCCCGCGCCGTCGACGGTGCTGAGCTTGGCAAGCACTTGTTCCGGCGTATCTGCTGACCCAGCAGTTCCCGTTGGACCGATTGCCCCGGTTGGACCGGTTGGACCGGTTGGACCGGCAGCGCCAGTTGCTCCGGCAGCGCCAGGGGGAGCGCTTGGGCTAGAGCACGCGAACAGAACGATGCAAAGCAAAGTGAAAGAGGAAACTCGCATGGCGCTGCGGCTCGTACAATTGGCGATTGCGTGTCAAATAACAATCGCTCGCTATTCGGCGTGCATGGACCGAATGGCCGATGCTGCCGTGCAAAACAAACCCTTCTGTTGTTGCCTACACCTGCAAAGCGGGGAACACTAAGCGGCATTGAGCAGACAGAACCTTAGTGCGGGCAATTTCCTCGGGATCCCATTGACCTCTACTTGCCCGTGTCATTCAGGCGCACCGTATGCCGCTTGCTGCCGTCCGTTTCACGCGGGGGAGCGGGAGGCGGAGACGCCGGAGAAGCTCATGCGTTCGCGCTATTCCGCGTTCGCCCTCGGCCTTGGGCCCTACTTGGTGAAGACGCTGGCCAGCACGCATCCCGACAAGAAGCAGGCCTTTGAACCGCGCGGTAAACAAAAATTCGTCGGACTGAGGATTCTCCATACGCAGGAAGATGCGCATCTTGGTGAGGTGCTGTTTTACGCCCGCATTTATAGTGATGGAATGGAGACCTCGTTTGCCGAGCTTTCGCACTTCGTGCGTGAGGACGGTGGCTGGCGCTATTCCAAGGGCGTGCTCGTAGAGAAAGCGCGGCTCCCGAAAGACATTGGTGCGCTCACGAAAGCGACCTTCCTCGAGCTCGCGCGCCGGTGAGGGTTGCGAATCTGTCCGATGTGCACTTGCTCGAGGATGGATGGCAAAAAAAGTCCGCGCTCGCACAAGCACGCGCGCGGTTTTTGAGTGTGGGCCGCGCCGTTGATGAAGGCGATCGCAAGCAGCGCCTGGCAAATGCCTTGCAGCAGGCCGTGCGCACCGGCTTCGATCATCTATTGCTCACCGGTGATCTCACTGAAGAAGGCACCGCGGAGCAGTTTGCAGCGTTTGCCCAAATACTTTCCAATGCGAACATTCCGCTCTCGCGGGTCACCATTGTGCCTGGCAATCACGATCTCTATGATCTTCCGGGCAATCTGAAAGCGAGCGCGCTCGCACCTGCGCTACGCAGCGACGCACTAGATTTCAGCGGCGCGACAGTGCTTCCGGTCGATACCACACGCGCGCAGCACTATGTTTTTAGCTCCGGTGAAATTCAAAACTGGGACCGCGCGGAAGCAACAGTGCGCATTGTGCGACCGGTGGTGCTGGTGATGCACCATCCACCGAAGCAACACAAAACGGCGTTCATGCAGTTCATGGATGGTCTACGAAAAGCCGAGCGCATGCAGGCGCTGCTCGCTGAGCATCCTGAGCTGTACATCATTCACGGCCATACACATCACAAGACGTCGCAAGTGTGGCGAGGGAGTGACAAGCCGCGTGTGTTCGGAACCGAGTCGGTCGTCACAGGAGACAACCCGCTGCGAATCTACGACATCGACAGCCGCGGCGTGACGATGGTGATCTGATGCGTTCGCGATTGCATTCGCTAGTGGCGGCGCTATGAGTCACGCATGCGTCGACTCTACTGCAATCGGACGGTGAACTTCCGCACGCTGCGCGCGATTGGTTACGACATGGACTACACGCTCATCCACTACAACGTGGACCTGTGGGAAGCGCGCGCCTACGAGTACATTCGGCAGCGTTTGCTGCAGCTCAGTTGGCCGGTGAGTGAGCTGCGTTTTGATCCACAAATGGTGATTCGTGGGCTCATTATCGATCTCGAGCGCGGCAATCTGCTCAAGGCGAATCGTTTTGGCTTCGTCAAAATGGCGCGCCACGGCACTCGTCCGCTCGACTTCGATGCGCAGCGCCAGGCTTACAGTCGCACCATTGTCGATTTAGGTGAGCCGCGTTGGGTCTTTCTCAATACGCTTTTCTCTCTGTCTGAAGGCTGCATCTACGCGCAGCTCGTCGATCTCTTGGATGCGCAGGTGCTCCCCGCGGGCCTGGGTTACGAGGCGGTCTACCGTGTCGTACGTCAGGCTGCCGATGCCGCGCACATGGAGGGGCAACTCAAGGCCGAGATCATCGCGGCGCCGGAGCGTTACCTCGAGCCATCACCAGAGACCGTGCTCACCTTGCTCGACCAAAAGATGGCCGGAAAGAAGCTGCTCCTCATCACCAACTCGGAGTGGAGTTATACGGCGCCCATGATGCGTTTTGCGTTCGACGCAGCGCTGCCAAAGGGTATGACTTGGCGCGAGCTCTTCGACGTCGTTGTCGTGAGCGCAAAGAAGCCTGACTTCTTCACCACTGAAAATCCATTCTACTCTGTCGAAAGCGACGACGGGCTCCTGCGTCCTTTGAGTGGGGCCATCTCGCCTGGCACGGTGTATTACGGCGGAAGTGCACGCATGCTGGAAAAGCATTTGGGTCTTTCTGGTGATGAGATCCTTTATGTGGGTGATCACATGTTTGGCGACGTTCATGTCACCAAAAACGTGCTCCGCTGGCGAACCGCGCTCATCTTGCGCGAGCTAGAAGGCGAGATCGCCACGCTGCTGTCGCATGGGCCGCAAGAAGCGCTCTTGGCGCAAAAGATGGAAGAGAAAGAAGCGCTCGAAGCCGAGCTGTGCGCACTGCGCTTACAATCGCAGCGGCATCGTGCGGGGTATGGCCCGCAAGACGCGCCGGTGGACGCAGGGCATGTGCGTCAGAATGCGCTGCGCGAACAACTCGAGAAGCTCGACGCACAGATCGCCCCCATGGCGCGCGCACTGTCGTCGCTGCTCAATCCGACGTGGGGACTTCTCACGCGCGCAGGGAACGATAAGAGTCATCTGGCACGCCAGCTCGAGCGTTATGCTGATATTTACACGTCTCGCGTGTCGAACTTTCTTGCCGCAACGCCGTTCGTTTACCTGCGGTCGCCGCGCGGCAGCTTGCCGCATGATCCGCGGGCTCCCGGCGGAGCGCCTACCGCGCCATTCAGCGAGTGACGTCCCTCGTGTCCCTAAATGATTACGAGCGCAAACGCTGTCGCAAACGCAAACGGAAGGCGCTGACGCGCACGTGGGTGCGACTCAGTACAGAGCGCTTTGCAAGGCGCTCGTCGATTCACGACAAGGCGCAGACCCTGCTCGATCGCGTTGTTGCCATGCTGAGCGCCATGATTCGTCACTGAGGCGGGATCTTTCGTGCGCGTCCGCGACAGCGTCAGCGCCTTTCGTTTGCGTTTGCGGCGGGAACTAGTCAGGGACGCGCCCTAAGTTCCCTGCATGAGTCCGCTGATGCGGCCGTCTGGATGAAGCACCACGCGGCGTGCGCTCGGCTCTTTTGGTAAACCAGGCATCGTGAGGAGCTCGCCAGTGAGCGCTACAACGAAGCCTGCGCCAGCTGCATGACGCAATTCGCGCACCGTAATGGTGAAGTCCCGTGGCCGGCCCACTGCGCTCGCTACGTCCGAGAGTGAGAGATGCGTTTTGGCGACGCACACGGCGAGCTTGCCGCCGCCTTGGGCTTCGATGCGTTTCACGTCGTCACGGGCGGCAGGCGTCAGCTGTACGTCTTTTGCACCGTAAATCTTCGTCGCAATTGCGCGTAGTTTGCTCTCGATCGTTTCGCCGAGCTCGTAGGTGTATTTGGGCGTGCGGAGTGCAGGTGCACCATCGAGTGCGCTGATTACCGCGTCCGCAAACTCGAGCGCGCCCTCGCCGCCTTGCGCAAACGCCGAACAGACAGCGAGCGTCACACCGCGTGCTTTCAAGAACGAGCGCAGTTGCTCGTTTTCTTGTTCGGTATCGGTCGGAAAACGGTTGAGCACGACGACAGTCGGAAGCCCAAACCCGCGTGCGCTTTCCAAGTGTTTGTCGAGCATCTCTAGACCACGTGCGAGCGCTTCGTCGTTGCGTTCCGTGAGCACCTTGGCGCCGCCGTGGTATTTGAGCGATCGCAGTGTTGCCACGAGGACGAGCGCGTCCGGTTGTTTGCCGAGCACACGCGATTTGATGTCCAAAAATTTTTCGCCGCCAAGATCGAAACCAAAGCCGGCTTCCGTGACGGCAATATCGCCATACTGCAGAGCAAGATCCGTCGCGATAACGGAGTTGCAACCGTGCGCGATGTTCGCGAATGGGCCGCCATGAACGATCGCTGGGCCTCCCTCCGCGGTCTGCACTAGATTTGGCATCAGCGCGTCGCGCAGCAATGCCGCCATGGAAGGCCCCGCGAAAATATCGCCCGCGCGGACAGTCTCGCCAGAGCGCGTGCTGCCAATGATGATGCGGGCGCAGCGCTCTTGCAGGTCTTGCAGGTTCCTCGACAAGCACAAGATGGCCATGACTTCGCTTGCCGCGGTGATGTCGAAACGAGACTCGCGTGGGATACCTTGGCCTTTGCCACCGAGCCCAATGATGATGTTGCGAAGGCTGCGGTCGTTCATGTCCATAGCGCGCGGCCAGGTCACTGTGCGCGCATCGATCTCGACTGGGTCGCGGTACAGAATGGCATTATCGACGAGCGCTGCGAGCAGGTTGTGCGCGGCGGTAATGGCGTGGATATCACCCGTGAAGTGCAGGTTGATGTCGTCTTGTGGCTCTATGGTCGAACGGCCGCCGCCGGTGCCGCCGCCTTTGACGCCAAACACGGGGCCTAGCGAAGGCTCTCGCAGCGCCGCAACTGCGTGTTTGCCACGGCGCCGCAAACCCATGGCGAGCGCAACGCTCATGGTCGTTTTTCCTTCGCCCGCGGGCGTAGGATTGATGGCGCTGACCAAAACCAAACGGCCTTTTTGAGCTTTTCCGCCCGCCGCAAGGTCGATTTTGGCCCTATTTCTACCCCACGGGATCACGTGGTCTTTGTTCAGACCGAGCGTCTCGGCGACGTCGGCGACGGGCTTCAGCGTGAGCGGATGTTCCAGCGCGTTCATGCCCGCTCACGTGGTTCAGCGCGCCGGCCCTTGTCAACCACTAGCCGCATCGCTATCGCCGGGCCGCGATGAATGATGGCAAGTCTTATGATCCTTTCCGCACAGACGACTCCCATGTGGCGGTGCTCGACGGTATTCTGAAAACCGTTGCGGCCGCTCCTTCACCAAAGGTGGTCGTCTTCGATCTCGACTCGACGGTGTTCGACAACCGGCCGCGCCAAGCGCACATTTTGCGTGAGTTCGGTTTGATGCACGACATGCCCGAGTTGTTTTCGCTCGAGCGCACCCACTTCATTGATTGGGATTTGGTCACGCCGCTCATTCGTCTGGGCATTGCAGCCGAGAAGGCACAAGCGGTGCATCCAGAGCTCAAACAGTTTTGGCGTGAACGCTTCTTCACGAGCCCCTACTGCCTGTACGACGTGGCCTTGCCGCACGCGCCGCAGTTCGTACGCGCGCTGCACAAACGTGGCGCCCACGTGGTGTATTTGACCGGTCGCCACGAAGCGATGCGAGATGGCTCCACGGAGTCACTGAAGCGCTTCAACTTCCCAGCGCCGCCGGAAGCAAGTGTGACGTTGATGATGAAACCAACGTTCGACATTCCGGATACGGACTACAAAAAGAGCGCGTACGCGGCCATTCGCAAGCTTGGTCCGGTGCTCGCGGGATTCGACAATGAGCCAGCGCATGCAAACGCGCTAAAAGAAGGGTTTCCGGAAGCTGCGATCGTCTGGCTCAAAACCGATCGCTCGCCAGCGCTCGATGAGCCGCGTGCGGATCTGTTGCACGCCTGGGGCTTCGCCGGCGCGGCGCTCAAGTGATCGGCGAACATCTCAAAGGCAGCGAGGTCAAACTGTGGCAGCTCGTAGATGCTCGCACGCAGCCTGGGGCCGATAGAAAAGCCATCGATCAACGCATTTGGGATTTGTTCGGCCAAGAGTGGGCGATTGTGTTCACCGATCTGTCGGGCTTCTCACGCAATGTGGCGAAGTTCGGGATCATTCACTTTCTTCAAGTCATCAACGACCAGAAAAAGCTTCTGACGCCGATCGTCGAGAAGCATGATGGCATCGTGGTCAAGGTTGAAGCCGATAGTTTTTTGATCCTCATGCGCAAGGCCTCGACCGCTGTGAAATCGGCCATCGAAATGCAGCGTGCCTGCCACGAGTTCAACAAGACGCGTGCAACAGAAGACCAAGTGCTGCTCTGCGTGGGAATTGGTTATGGTCGTGTCCTGCGTGTGGGCGACACGGACGTCTACGGACACGAAGTGAATCTCTCGAGCAAGCTCGGTGAGGACACCGCGCTCGCCAACGAGATCTTGCTCACGGAAGCCGCAGTCGAAGCCGCGGGTGAGATCTTGGGCACCAAATACTTACCGCGTCCGGGCTCGGGGCGAAATTTCCAGCTCAAGTATTCGCTCGAATGACTGAGCGCGACGTACGCGATATGAAAGCGTTTTGGCCACTCGATCCGGACGTGACCTTTCTCAACCATGGTTCGTATGGTGCTGCCCCGCACGCCGTGCTCGCGCTGCAAGCGGAGCTGCGACTGCGCATTGAGCGTAATCCTGTGCGCTTTTTCTCGCGAGATCTCTTTGGCCTATTGGATGACGCGCGCGAGACGCTGGCGCGTTATTTGGATGCGCCTGCCGCAGATATGGCGTGGGTGCCGAACGCCACAGCGGGTGTCAATGCGGTTTTGTCTGCATTGGCCCCTTCGTTCGTTCCTGGTGACGAGCTACTCACGACGGATCACGCTTATAACGCGTGCAAAAACGTGCTCGCTCGTATTGCGGAGAAAACAGGCGCGCGTGTGGTGGTGGCCTCACTTCCTTTTCCCATCGCCGATGAAGAGAGCGTCACCAGCGCTGTGATGGCGAAGGTCACTTCACGCACCAAGCTTGCGTTGATCGATCACGTGACATCACCAAGCGCGTTTGTGCTTCCGATCGCCGCAATCATCCAAGGGCTAGAAGCACGCGGCGTCGACACCTTGGTGGACGGGGCCCATGCACCTGGGCAGTTAGCCGTTTCGCTCAGCGCACTGCGCCCTGCTTACTACACCGCAAATTGTCACAAGTGGATGTGCGCACCAAAAGGCGCCGCATTCCTTTACGTGCGACGCGACCGACAAGCGGCGATTCATCCGCTGTCTACGAGCCACGGAATGAACATTCCAGCCCAAGGCACCTCGCGGTTTCGACTGGAGTTTGATTGGACCGGCACTGACGATCCAACGCCCTATCTCTGCGTGCCAGAAGCGATCCGATTCTTGGCGGCGCTGATGCCAGACGTTCAGGCGCGTAATCGGAAGCTCGCGGCCGACGCGGTGACCATGCTGTGCGCGCGATTTGGTTTTGTACCAAGCGCACCTGAGTCGATGCGTGCCGCTATGGGCGCCATGCTGTTACCCGGCGAAGCGAGTGCGTTTCGGCGCTCACCACTCGACCCCGATCCGCTGCAGGATTGGCTCGCTAGCGTTCGCAAAATCGAAGTCCCGGTCACGCCTCTCCCGAGCCGAAATGCGCGCATGCTGAGGATTTCGGCGCACGCGCACAACGGCGCTGCAGACTATGAGCGTCTCGCTGACGCACTTGCGAGTGCTTCACACGCACGCTGACGCAGCCAAGCTCAACGCCAGCCTGGCATGATCTGACGACTATGCTAACGTTGCGGATGGTCATTCGCGGACTTAGTGTAGCGCTCGTTTTGCTCCTTGCCTGTGCGCCGAAGGCAAAATCCATCACCCTAGCGGATGTTGGTTTCACTGGTCCGAGTGGCGATGATGACCAGCCTGAACCCGGAGAAACGGGTTCTTCGGGACTGAGCGGCACATCGGGTCCAAGCGGTTCGAGCGGGACGTCGTTTGCCATCAGCGGCACGGTCTCGGGGTTAGCGAGCGACGCAACGCTCACACTTTCGGTGAACGGCTCAACCAGCATGATTGGCAATGGGGGCTTCACCGTTGAGGGTGTGCTCGTCGACGGAGTCACCTATTCCGTCACCGTCACCCCGCCCGCAGGCTTCGAATGCTCCGTGAGTGGGGGAACTGGCACGGTCTCTGGCGCCAACATCACTGGCGTGAGCGTGACCTGCAGTCCGCGCCTTTACAACATCACTGGCACGATCACGGGCCTCGCCAATGGTCGAACGGTCACTGTGCAAAACGGCGCAGACTCAATCACTCGCAGCGGCGCTTCAGGGAACGGGGCCTTCAGTTTTGCTACTCGGCTCGCGCCGGGGGCGAGCTACAACATCAGCGCTGTTGCAGGTCCCAATCTGCAGTGCGCCGTCATGGGCGGTATGGGCATCGTCGCGATGGCAGATGTCGTCGCATCCGTCGTCTGTGTGGCAAGCTTCACGGTCCGCGGAACTGTGTTTGGAGCTGCGGCCGGAGGCGGAAGCGTCAACGGTATTCCACTCGTGAATGGGCCGTACGAGCTGCCTGCCGCGGTGGCGGGTACGTCTTACACCTTGACGCTCGTTCAGCCGAACAATCGTCGCTGTTTCGTGATCAGCGGCGCGTCAGGCACTTTGAACGCAGACGTCACCGGAGCCAATATCTCCTGTGTCGACGCTCCACGGCCCATCGTTGCGAGCGCCACCGTGTGGAACTACTACAGCCGCTCTGACAGCGAAGCCGAGTGCGGCGCCGATGATCTCAATTGTGTGCACCAAGGACCGCGACGTTACTTCGATGTTCCCGGCGTAGCGACGTGCAACGCTCTTTCAGCAAGCGACAACATCGTCTCGCAAAGTGGGGATCATACCTTCGAGTGGCGTTGCCGTGACGATGGGCCGAATGCTCGATTTGAAAGTGTGATCGTGGGTCCCATGTCGAGCCTCATTAATTTCGCGGAAGGCAAGTGGCGTTCAGTGGTGGTGAACCTGACGCTCGGCGGGACGACTCGTAGCCTGCTCGATGCGACAGGTTGGAACGACTCCATCCTCGGCCTCGAGCTCGGCGACAATTTCAGCTGTGCAAGCGGCCAAGATTGCGTGTTTTTACTGAGGAGCGGCGAACGCACGACGCCAGTAGCCATCAGTAAAGCGCGTCGTTTGAGCTTTCTCGTGGAACCCGGCGCGGGCGATTTGACTACGACACAGCCAACGTTCGTGACGATCGACGGCGTCAACGGGTCGCCCGCGGGGGCCTTGTGGTTCGAGCTTGGTTTGAAAGCAGACGGAAGCACTGGTGCTTCGCGAATCGGTTTCGACGCCACACAATACGTCACGCAGGTGGTGATCGACCACAGCCGCTTCGATGGCCTGGAGCTGCCGATCAGATTCAGAACTGGTCAATTTGCGGAGGTTGTCGTTCAAAACACCCGCGCGACCAACTTCTTCAAAGGCATCGAAATCGAAGGAACGCACCACAAGCTGCGCAATCTCGAGCTCGATACCAATCCCTGGAACGGCGGCGCGAACCTCATTGTTGAGGGTTTGTTCAACTCGCTGATCAGCAACGTGGTCATGATCTCTGCATACGTTGGGATCTACGGCGACTCCGGTTTTGGAACGAGCGGCAATGTCTTCGAACGCATACGTGTGAGTGCTGAGAAGAATGGTGTGCAGATGAGCCCACTTGCGCGGCAATCTCTGAGCACCTTCATGGGGGTGACTATCGCCAACTGCAACCAGGCGTTCGAATACACTCTCAACAATGGGCCTGGTGTTACGTTCGTTGATTTTCTGGTGACCGATAACGAAACGGGTCTGCGCATCCAAGGCAATGGATCAGAGGACTTACTCGCCATCCATGGCATGACCTTCGCGAGAAACACCGCCGGGCCGGACTTCGCGTTGAACCAAAAAGTGCGGACGACTGATCCGGTCTCGTTCGACGATCTTGCGGACGCTTGCTCGAATCTCGCCATGCTTGAACAGTGTGATTTCTTCTTTGATGGCGCTTCTCAGCTTCTCATTGAACCCGCAGAAGACCTCTACTTGAACGTAGCCGCTGGCGCGCTCGAGATCGTAGACAACAAATTGTCCGATATATTTTTCGCGCGCAAAGAACCTAGTGCGCTCACCACCGAACGCCATCTGTGGGAAGTTCCCAATGTCGATCCGGACAAAGTCTGCGCGACGATCCCTGGCGCCAAATTCGACAACGGTTTGTGCGCATCAACGTACTACCTGCACTTCGTCGAGCTTTCGAACGATGGTGTCGGAAACGAAAATGGGCTCTGTGAGGCAGAAGAAACATGCCTCTTCCTGCAGAATATCGGTGGCTTCCAAGGCGAGGGTTCACTCACCACGCCGGCGAAAATCGACGATATCAGGTTCGTTCGTTATGAGCGCTACTACACGAAGTGAGCACCTCCAGCGCCGCCACCTTGTGCAGAAGCCTGTTGTTTAGCGTTCCATAAGTGGAACGCTAGTGTTCGCCATCGGAAAGATGGAAGCAGAGTGCCGCTTCTGGTGAATGATTAGACATGACCGTTCGCAATGATTTGCCGCGTGGAATCAACCCGCTCGTTGACCTGCTACCCGTTGTTGTTTCTGCCCCAAAAACGCCTGCACCGGCGGTCGCCAAGCCGCAACCTGAAAACACCTACGATGGCTTGGCTCAGACGAGCGAAAAGCCGGCGCTGCAAACGCTTCTTGGCACGCTCAAAACACGAGGCGCCCCGGAGCAAAGACGCGCTGAGACCGAACGCGCCTCGGCGGAGGTGCTGAGCGCACGCTTTGCGCTAGAGAACGTCAAAAATCCGAAAGAACGTGCGGCCGCAGAAGCTTCGCTCGCTGCAGCGCAGACCGCGCTCACTGCGGCAATCGCCGCACTAGAAGAAGACGCGAGATTGTATCGGCAGCTGCTCAACTCCGATGGCGTCGACACGGGAAGCCCTGCTGCGCTTGGCATGAGCGAGGCGCTTGCTAAGATCGATGCGCAGCTCGCGACTGCGCGGGCGCGTGGAGCGCTGGCCGCGGACCCGTCTGTGAAGGCGCGTTTCGAAAACGACGCTGCGATCGCCAGACCGTGGGCAAGTGGGGGAGACAAAAAGCTCGAAAAAGCGATGGAGAAACTCGGTATCACTGCGAGTGAGCTCGATGCTTTCGTCTTTGGTGAGGTGCTTGCGGGTGTGAGCCTACGCGGCTCCAAGCTCGACTCGATTTACGATACCTACCTGAATCCCAAAAACGCGGAGAAGGACGACTGGGCGCGTTACATGGTGCTGAACGCTGCTTTCACTGCGCGCGCGCAGGTGCTGCGGAAAGTGACGCCAAGCGAAGAGGGTGCCGAGCTCAAACAAGCAAAAGAGCTCGAGGCAACGGCGAAACTGACGCCGAACAAGATCAAACCTTCACCGGTGGCGAGCGCTCGCGCGAAGTTGCTAGAAGCAGACGCGCTCGAGAACAAGAAGCCGCCACAGACGGAAAAAGCGGCAGCGCTGCGAAACGATGCCGAAGCAAAGTTAAAAGCAGAGATTACGAAGCACGCGGACACGCTCAAAAAGCTTGGAATCACGCCGCCGGATTTTTCGCAGGTCAACTGGGCCGGGCAGCTGACGCAGTCGCTCAAAAGCGTACCGAAAACAGAACGCAAACAGATTGCGGCGGTGTACCTAGCGCTGTCGACGCTCGAGATTGGGCGCGCAAAAACCGACTGGGCGACGAAGAAGCAGGAATTCGCAGCCGCGGCGGCAACGTTTGAGAAAGAACAAGCAGCATACACTCAAGCTCTCGCCGAGCGTGGTTTGACGGACACCTTGCTCGCGTGGGTCGGGCAAGACACCAAGCCAAAGAAGCCAGCGCCACCACCCGCAGCGCCAACGATCGACAAGACGCGCGCAGAAACCTACCTGCAAACTGCCGCGATCTACGACCCCGCGGTGACCAAGACGAAAGACTACCGCATGAAGGTAGTGGACGTGGCCGCGCTCGGTTTCGACGTGGCGATGACAGGCAAGCAAGCGGACAAGCTGAAAGCGCAGGCAGATGATTCGATCACAGCGTTAGCGGACGCCGCCATTGTTCCCAAAGAGCCAAGCAAGATGATGCTCGCATCGATCGATGCGGCGATCAGCTTGTTGGAGCAAGAGAAACCGCTCACCGGAGCGTCGCGACGCGCACTTGCCCAGCTCCAGGCGCAGCGCGACGAGGCCACCAAGGCGATGGTCGACCTGACGCTTACCGGCGCGGTGGTGAAGCAATCGGCGCTCGCACAGGTGGAAGCGCAGAGCGCAAACCTGCAAGCGATCGATGCCACGGTGAAACAACTGCAACAAGAGAGCGCCGCGTGTGACGCGTGGATTCTCGACCATCCCTACGATGCCGGTTCGCAACAAGCGAAGCGTCGCGATGAAATCAGCGCGCAGCTTCAGTCGATTGCGAAACAACGTGCAGACGTGGAAGCAGAACAACGCGCCGCGTCTGCTGCCGCCAATACGCTCGGTGCCAATGCGCCTGACGCGTGGAGCACGTCAGAGACCAGCACGGGATCGCTCCGAGCAGACGACCCCATGCTGCGTGACGGCTACGCAGCGGTTGGAACGGCGATTGCGGCAAGCAAAGGAAAGGATGCTACCGCTGGCGCCTCTGCCTTGATCGACGAAGCAGGCGCGAGTCGCGAGCGACACGGCGCGGCTTTCGCTGCTGGTGCGCCGGTGGAAAAAGCGCTGTGGCTGTCGGGGTCGACTGCGCTCAAAGCGTTCGATGCAAAGACCAAGAACAAACAAGCCGCTATCGTAGGTGCTGGCTCCACGCAGGAAGCGAGTGTCACCGCAGATGCGTATTACGCGCAGGGGCTCGTTGCGAAGGAGGACGCGCTAACCCTCGCGCGTGCGACGGACGAACAAGCAACCCTCGCCCAAACAGGCGGCAAACGCGTAGCCGAAGTCGCGGCGTTTGCTTCGTTGAAAGCCCAAGGAGAGGCCGCGACTAGTGCTGCCACCTATTTCGATTCGCTGAGCACAGACGCGTTTCTGCTGACGGCTAAAACTCGGCAAGCGCAGCTGACGACAACGCCGTACGAGATGGCCGCAGATGCGATCGTGGCAGGTGCAGAGATTCAGAGCGCTTTGGCGTTTGCGGCCCCGCAAAGTGCGTCCTCGGAAGCGCTTCTGGGCGCGCTCCCTCGCGAAGAGAACTTGGGGACCTTCGGTTTCCTCGCCCAGCGTGGCTACGAGGATCTGAAGGCAAAGTATCCGGGTGGTGTGCCAGAAGACCTCGAGACGCTTGCGCAGGGGTTTGTGTCGCTCGCACCCAAAGCGCATGCGGCGATGGAACTTTTCGCTGCCCGCAAAGACAGTATCGCCAAAGCGCGATCTGCGATCGATGACGCAGCAAAAGAGGCCAAAGCGCGTTTGAAAGCGCGCATCGAGGGCGACACCGAGCAATCGTGGACGGAAGCTGGAGTGTCCATTGTCAGCGCTGGTGCCACTGGGGCTGAGATTGGGGCCGCAGCGGGCGGAGTTGGCGCGTTGCCTGGCGCCGCCGTCGGTGTGGGTGTTGGCGTCGTGGGCGCACTTGCGACCTGGGGCATTGGCGCCATTTACGAAGGGCGCAGCGATGCGGAGATCGACGCTGCCGCGACGGCTGCAAAAGCGCAGCTAGATGCGTACGAGCAACAAGTCCCGCCGCCGCCAGATATCGATGTTGATGACTGGGCTGCCGGCTGGGGCGCGGTTGGACGTTGGTCAGACTCCACCCTCGCGTCGGCAACGGATCCCGTGATGCGCGCGTACGCACATGGCGACCTCGGGTTTGATCCTAGCGATGCAACAAATACCTACAGCACGTTGATGCCAAGCTACTGGCAGTACGACGCGGCCATTCGTGCCGCGGAAGACAAAGAAGTCAAAGCGCTGGACGACAGCTGGCTCTACACTGGCGCCAAGCTCGTGAAGACTGGGGTGAACGCGGCTGGTGCTGTTGCGGGGTTTTCGCTCGTTGCTCGCGGAGGCGCCAAGCTCGCGGCGCTGGGTCTTTCTCGTTACGCCGGCGCCGAAAAGGCAGTCACCAGCGCGATGGAAACTTATCGCCTGTTTTCGTCTGCGGCCGAGGCGGGTTTCCAGGGCTCGCGTCTTGCCTACACGACCTATGGGCTCGGCACTGGCGCGCTCAGTATGGTTGCGGGCGGCTACGCGTCCGAGGCCGCCAAGGCCTGGGCCGTCGACACCTTCGGCGCCGACTCTGTGGCTGGCCAAGCGCTTTCGATGCTCGCAGATGGGATGGAGTTTGGCATCGCTAGCTCAGCAAGCGGCGTCATTCATGAAGCGTTCGAAGAAACGGTGTTTTCGATCTTTCTTGGTGGCGCGCCCGTTGTTGCCGAGTCTGTGTTTCGCCAAGCCGGGTGGTTTGATGATCCCAAAAAGGCGGCGGAAAAATTTGGCGAGTATTTTGGCATAGCCGTTGTGGCAGCACTCTCTGCGCGCAGCAACTTCAAGCGTTATGGGGACGCTGCTTCCACCGTGGCGAAGCTCGACGTGCCGGACGGCGCAAAAGCAATTCTCACGAAGGCGTACTTGCAGGCGGACACTGGCACACTCAATGTCAATGTCGTCCAAGCCCTCGTCGATGCGGGCGTCGACGCAAGCAGTGCGGCCAAGCTTGCCAAAAGCGTTGCGATCAAAAACGCCATGGTCGCTGCGGCAGAGGCGAAGCCCAAGAATCGCGCGGAGATTGAAGCTGAAATTGCCTCAAGGGTCGCAGCGCTGACGCCGGCTGAGTGCACGGGTCTCGCGATGCAATACGCGTACGGCGAAATGGGGAAGCCACTTGCCAAAGGGCAAGTCGATGGCGCTGCATTTCAAAAACGCTACGAGACTTCGAAGGCTGGATTCGCGCTCGCAGGCTTTCCTCAGCCGGAAGCCATCGCAGTGAGCTTTTTACGCGAAGAGCTTGGCCGCGCATGGAAGGAAGGAGGCGACTGGAAGCTACTGGCACGCCGGACGGATGAGCTCACGGCGCTCGACCAGGCCGCGATGCTCCGTAGTGGCGGGCCGATAGAGCTCTCGCCGGACGTGATTGCGTATTACAACGGCGTACCTTGTGCGATTGGAGTCGACGCAGACGGTCTGCTCAGTCTCACGGCATTTGGCGAGAGCACGGTCTCACTCAATGACGCGCAAGCGCAGGCCGCGATTTTTGGTGGTGCGCTGCAGATTCGTCCGAAAGAAAAGAAACCGCCCGCCGTGCTCACGCCAGCGGCCAAGGTGGCACAAGCGTTCACGCCTGCTGCGAAGGTTGCCGATCCCAAGGCCGCGCTCGCCAGCACGCCGTATGGGCTCGAGCTGTTCGAGAACAAAGTCGGCATGCATGAGCTCTTTGCCGCCAAAGACGGCTCGCTCTTTACGCGCGCGTTTCCGATTGGCTTCAGTGGCAAAGCGTATGGCGTGATCGTCTTCAGCAAAGGCGAGGGTGGTGCGCTCGTCCCGCGCTTTGTGATGGGTTACGCCTCTTCGCCTGGTGAGGTTGCCAGTTGGTCTACTACGGATGGAAAGCCGCTCAGCGCAGAGCTGAGCGGTCAGATTGTCTCCACTGCGCGCGAAACGGAGCGTCAGCACGAAGACGCGCTCAGCAAGAGTTTTTCCGAGAAGCGAACGGATCCCAAAGCGGCCTCGCAGCTCGAGCTGAGCTGGCCAACCAATCCGTTCATCAGTCAGTACGACAAGCTTGGTGTGCGGCTTTCGGATCCAGAAGTAGCACGTGAGCGCGGCAATGCGCTTGCGGTTGCGTTTTCGGCGGCCGTTGATCCCGCACCGATGCTCGCGAGCTTCGACGCGGCCTATCCTGAACCACGCTCTCCCGAGCTCGGAGCCATGCGAGCGGCGATTGCCGAGTCGCTTGCGGATCCGATCTTTCAAATGGAGCTGGCCGCAGCCTCCTACGACGAGCGCGCCAACGTAGCGGCACTCGCCTTTCAAGCGCGGGCGCGCATGAGCCCCGTGCCCTACAGCATGGCTGGCTTCTTTGACGTGCTTCTGCCTTTTGCCAAGACGATCTACCCGGAGAAAGCACGCGTTGCGGTGGCGAACGTGCTTAGTGGAGGAACGCTGCCACCAAACGAGCGTGCGCTTTTTGAGATGTTGGCTTCGGCGCCCAAAGGAAGCTCCATTGCCAAAGCCTATGCTTGTTTGGATGCGCTCTCACCTGCCGAGCGAACACGGCTAGGAGATGTGCTGCTTGCCGGGGACTTTTCCGCGCGACTTGGCGTGTTGCAATTGCTCAGCGATGGCTCCGTGGGACCACTGTTGCAAGCCTCTGTGTCCGATGCCGAGTTGAAACAGCACGTCGCTCTCGCGGCGCAGCGTGCGGCACTTGCGAATGCGCCTGCGTGGGAACCGGCGCGGCAATATCTGCCCCACCTTGCACCCAAACACTTTGCGCTCGTTGACGGAGCGTACGTCGCGGTTCAGCCAAAAGATCCACGTGTTGCAGTCACGCTAAGCGACAAGAATGCTACCTTCGATTCGCGCGTCGCAGTTTACGATGTGGCCAAAAAAGCGAACGTGTACTTCGATGTGGTGGCCAAGGTCGACCGCAATGGCGAGACGCTGCTGCTCGTTCAGCGCGGTGATGCCTTCGAGCTGGTGCCAGCGTCGCAGTTTTCCGAGTTCATCTCTGGCTCAGTTGCACTCGACGTTCCCGATGCGGAGCTGAAAGCGTACACGGAGAATTTGGCAAAGCTGAGCGCGCCGGACCGTGCTGCGTTGCTCTCGCTGATGTCTACGATGAGTTCTAAAGAAGAGCAGCTGCTCTATGCTCGGGTGTTTAACGCAACAACTTCCGTTGCTGAGGTGCAGCGTTTTCAGCGTTTGCTGACATCGACGCTTGGGGCTCAGCCGTGGGATCCGAAACGGCTGCTTCAAGTTGGCACCGTCGCCGGTCTTGCGCAGTACTACAAGTACAGTTGTGTGCTCACCGTCACGCAATATCAGAAGGCTCAATTCAATCCGTTGTTCGCCTTGGAATACATCGCCATGGGCAAACAAGGTGTGATGGATGACCAATTTCGAGCCGCAAAGAACGCGTTTGCAGCAGTTGGCTCCAGTGACAAAAACCTGGTGCCCTCAACGAACACCGCAAAGCCCACAGAGCGCGCGATTGGCGCGCCAGAACAAGTGCAGCTCGGCAGCGCTGTACCAACTGACTGGAGCGGTAGCTCGGCCGGATTGAACGACGCAGAGTTCGTGGCAGCGCTGAATCTCGAGGTTGGCGCGTTCACAGGCGTCACCTACGAAGTCGTCGCCCCCAATGATTCTGCGGCGGCCGAAGCGGCGCTCTTTGAGGCCATGCAAAACCCGCCACGCGAAGGCATTGCCATGGCCCTTTGGTTGCCAGGCGGGTCGGCGAGTCACGCGTATTTGGTGCTCAAAGTAGAGGCAAATCCTCGCCGCTATTTTGTGCGCAATCCGGAAGGCATTGGCGAGTGGATCTCCGCGGATGTTCTGCGCGGAAACAATCCTCGCTCGCCGTTAAGCCTGCGATCGCTCTATCCGCGTGTAGGCACGGTGAGCGTTTCGCCCGCAGCGCCGAATCAAGCCTCGGTTGCAACGGGCGCAAGCGGCCCCATCACCGAGGTCGATCCGTCTCAAACACAAAAGGGCTTTCCTGCGCTCAAGCAGGATCCACTCGTCGCACTGCGCGCTGACGTGAAGGCGCGCCTCGCCGCAATGACGCTCGCGTCTGGCGCCCGCGAGGCTTTGAGCTGGCAGCTTTCGGTTCTTCTCGAGCAATGCGCTTCGGTCGAAGCGATTGCGCACTTAGAGTATTCTCTCAAAGCAGCGAGTGGGCTCGCGCAACGTGTCGGGATCACACCTGCTTTGGCGCTGCTGCAACTCGAACGTATAAAAGACGCGCCGTGGCGGGAAGCGCTCGCCGATCCTGCAACACCAATCGAGATTCAGCGCACCCTGAGTTTGCTCGCTACAACGCGAACGAACACGCAGCCTTCGGAGGTGCAATTCGTCGACGACCTTGCGCAGTACATTTTCGACCATCCCGAAACCGCAGCGCTGCTTGGGAGTGCTGCTGCGGTGTTGCCGTATGACAGTCAGCGCTGGCTAGGGTTCCTCACCCAAACGGCGGGTGCGGAGGCCGATCCAAGCGCTGCGATGAAGGCGGGCGTCATCGCGCTGCTGACTTCCGTCGGCAGCAGCGACTCGGTGCTTCCTTTGATGCAGCATGTGTTCGATGCGCTGGCGACGTTGCCGCCGCCATCCGCAGAACAAATCTTGAAGTGGCAGCAGGAAGAAAGTCTAAAGAATTTGGTCGCAGACGCTGCGAGCAAAGGGATCACACTCGATGCGACCGTCGCAACCACGGCTATCGCGGCGCAGTCGCACCAAGTGCGCGATGTGCTTGCCGCCTATGACAGCCTGCTTGCGTTAGCCACGCAGCCTCAGAGCCTTCTGAAACATTGTGATGAGCTCGCAGTGCTATTCTCTTCGGACGCACGCCTCGCAGCCATCGTGACCAACGCCATTGCGCTTGGCGCGAGCGGCGCGCTTGCGCCAAATACACTCGAGGCGTTTGCGACGCTGTCGCAGAAACTGCCAGCGCGCACGGTCAAACGTCTCACGGAAAAGCTCGGTGAGCTGTCAAAGACCAGCTCGCCTAGCGCCATCTTGTTCGCGATCGATGTGATCACGCGGGACTACTATTTTGGTTCCGCACGGCCTTCGACTCGAGACGTTTTCGCGCGCCTAGACGCACAAATAGAGGGCAAAACAGACGCTGATTTTGCGGCTGCGTTGCTCGCACCGAGTCCTAGCATCTTCGATCGTGCTGTCTCGCTGGGTGAAGCGAGTCAGGGCCTCGCGCGTCTTGCGAAGAATGGAAGCACAGGTGATCGGCAGTGGCCCGGCGCCAAGACTTACGCGCAAGATCTCGAGGCGCTCGATGTTGCGCTTTTTCCCACTCCACCAAGCGGCAAAGCGCTCAGCGTGATGTCGCCCGCCGAGCTTGCTCAGCAGCAAGCTGGGCTCGCCAAGTTCGCGCGCCACTTTGCAGTCGCGTACTTCGACATGGTGTCCACCCAGCTTTCGCTTGCCGGTGGGCGCGCAAAGCTTGAAGCGGCGTTTGCCGAGTTCCTGACCGGAAGGCTTGGACGACCCGCTACGCCGGAAGAAGTGCGAGTCATGATGCGGGGCATCAACGAGATCGTGCTCACGCGAAACGATTCGTTTCCCGCGCTCGCAACCTTTGCGTCGACACGTTTTTTACCGGCGCTGTCACAAGATCAGCTCGCTACCCTGCGCCGCAATGCGGAGGACATCCTTGCTGAGGGCGGCGATGTACGCGCTAAGCTCGAAACACTCTTGCGCCAAGCTGGCGCAAAACAAGTGACCGCGGCGGACGCGTCGGCGTTCCTCTCGGCGCTTGGTGGCAACACGAATGCCATCGTCACCGCGCCCGCTATCAAAGGCGTAACCTTCTTCGTTCCTCCAGGGGTGTCGCAAGAGGCGGTCGCATTCGCCGTGGAAAGTTTGAGTGTCATGGCCAAGCTCGCCGGCGTGAACGCATTCGTACCGGAACAGCTCATCGTCCTGACGCCGCCGGGTTATGGTCTCTCTGATTGGTATCCCGGCATGGAGCCGGACTGGGCGGGTATCTATTACGCCAGGCATCCGAGCGCAGGCTACGGCTTCGCCGTGACGCCGATCGAAGGGGCCGCCAAAGGGATCTACGTTCACGAAATGGGTCACCTGCTCGACTTCGTCGGCGCACTCAAAGTGCAT